>NZ_JBSFUB010000122.1:0-17991 GCF_053591575.1 Streptomyces altiplanensis
CCCCTCCTTTTTTTCTTCTTCGGCCCCCACGTTGTTCTCCTCGCGGGCTCGGCGCGGCTGTGGCTCCACCCCGCGCCCCCGCCCCGCCCCGGTGACGACGACGGTGCGCACGCCGGCCGGGGGACCGCCGGCGACGGGCTCGTCAGCCACGGGTGACGCCGTGCATCGGCGAGTACTCGGGGTACGTCGGCACCTGCGGCTTCTGCGTTCCGATGACGACGCAGAACAGGGCGTCGGTGTCCCCCTCGTTCTTCAGCGAACGGGTCACGCCGGCCGGGACGACGATCATGTCGCGGTAGCCGAGGGTGCGGTACTCGACCTCGTCGGGGCCGCGGTGGATGCCGACCTTGACCTCGCCCTCCAGGACGAAGAAGGCCTCTTCCACGTCGTGGTGGGTGTGGGCCGGGCCCTCGGCGCCGGGCGGCAGCAGCATGTTGGAGAAGGTGAATCCGCCGGACGGGATGATGCGGCTGTCGCCCTCGTGGTTGCCGGTGGCACCCGAGCCGACGTAACGGATCTGGCCGCGGCGGAACTGCGGGCCGGCCTTCTCCTGGAACGACAGGGTGTCGAAGTCCGCCACCCGGGAGTCCTTGGTGGCGATCAGGGAGTCGGTGTACGCGGCGAGGTCGCCGCCGTTGTCGTAGGCGGTGGTGGTCAGAGGCATGGTGACTACTCCTGATTGCTGGGGTGCTGGGGTGCTGGGGATCGCTGGGGGATCTCCCGGGCCTACTCGGGGATACGTGCGGTGATGCGGAGGTGGGAGAGCACCCAGGCATTGAAGCGGCCCGGCTGCTCCTGGTTGGCCAGGTGACCGGCGTCCTTGACGATCACGTAGGCGGTCTTGGGGACGGCCCCGGCGATGGCCTGGCTCGCCTCGGGGCCGGTGACCGTGTCCTGGTCGCCGCAGAGCACGAGCGTGGGCGCGGCCACGGAGGGCAGTTCGGCGCGCAGATCGGCCGTGGCCATGGATGCGGCGGCGTACGCGTACCCCGGCAGCCGTACCGAGGCCGCCATGGTGTCCACGACCCGCCGCACCAGCTCGTCCGGCGCGCCGGACGACACCAGGCGCGGCCCGCGTGCCTCGGCGAAGGCGCGCGGCCCCGCCTCGGCCAGCTCGGCGGCCCGCGCCCGCATCCCGTCGGCCCTGCTCCCGTCCGTGCCCGAACCCGGGCTGGAGTCGGCGACGACCAGGGAGTCGACGAGGCCGGGGTGGCGGGTGGCCAGCCGCAGCGCGATCACGCCGCCCCAGGAGACGCCGAGGACATGGGCGCTGGCGCCGCGCTCCCGGACGACGGCGGCCGCCGCGTCCGCGAAGTCGTCGAGCGTCAGGGCGGATCCGGGGTCGGGGGACTTGCCGTAGCCGGGGGCGTCCCAGGCCACGACCCGCACGTGCGAGGAGAGTTCGGCGAGCTGCGGGGCGAAGGCCGCCGAGGACGACCCGATACCGTGCAGGCACAGCAGCAGCGGCCCCTGGTCGCCGGCCTCCTCGACATGCACGTCGGCGGGCGTGCTCACAGGATCTGCCCCGTCCGTCCGGCGAGCGCGGCGAGGCTGCGCAGTACCGCGTACGGCACGACCTGGCTCGTCGCCGGATTGCCGGGGTCGGGACGGTGCGCGACCTCGAAGCGGTACGCGCCGTGCGGACCGGACGCCTCGACGACGTGCCGGGTCCGGTGCGCCGAGGGATCGGCGACGACCCGGACCCGTACGGCGTCCAGGTCGCCGACGGCCAGCGCCACCGACGCGGCCACGTTCGTCGACTTGGGGAACTTGACCGGCACATCGCGGGCGGTTCCCGACATCACTTCGACGGGCCCGGTCGCCGTCCGCATCCGGTGCAGCAACTCCGCGTCCATCCAAGGCTGTTCGAGTGTCGCGGGGAGCTTGGTGGTGGTCAGGCCGACCTCGTCCAGCGGGCCCATGGAGCGCGCCGCCTGGAGCAGGTCGAGTCCGCCGACCGCGCCGCCGGTGAAGTACACCCGGCCCGGCCCGGCGGCGAGCAGTCGCTTGGCGAGCTCGTCGTCGGTCAGCGCCCCGGTGGAGGCGATGAGCAGATCGGTGCCGGAAGTCAGCACCCGCTCGCCGTACTGACGTACGACGCCCTGGCCCGCGGTCTCCACGATCAGGTCGCAGCGCTCCAGCGCCTCCTCGAAGGTGACCTGCTGCCCGGGAGCGGCCTCGCCCAGCGGACGGTTGTCGACGACGCACACCAGCTCGGCGCCGCCCAACTGCCCCTCGGCGAGCGCCGTGCCGACGACCCGGCCGATCGCTCCCCAGCCGATGATGCCCACCCTGCGTACGGTGCTCATGCGGCGCTCTCCTCTGTGGCGGTGGCGGTGTCTGCGGGTGCGGCCGCGGGTGCGTCGACGGGGGCGAGCGGGCCGGGGTCCGGCGTACCCGCCATGTGGCAGCGGATCTCAGACGACGGCGGGCCGGCCGTTCCCCACAGGTCCGACAGTTCGGGGACCCGCCGCCACACCCGGGCGATCCAGGCGTCCTCGACGATCTGGGCGACCTCGGAGGTGTACTCGCAGACCAGCCCGGACGGGTCGGTGAAGTAGGAGAAGGTGTTGTTGCCGGGGCCGTGCCGCCCGGGACCCCACTTCGGCGTGATGCCGTGGTGGCGCAGCCGGCCGAGCCCCCGCATGAAGTGGTCGACCGACGGCATCTCGTACGCCACGTGGTTGAGCGACGTCCACTCGGCCTGGTTGAAGGCGACGCAGTGGTGGTCGGCGTTGCAGCGCAGGAACGCCATCTGGCGCTCGGACCAGTCCGAGACGCGCAGCCCGAGGACGTCGCAGTAGAAGGCGACGGCGGCGTCGATGTCGGTGGTGTTCAGCACGGCGTGCGTGACGCCGACGGGCACCGCGTCGTCCCGGCCCCGCGGGACGACCGCCTCGACCTGCGCGCTGATCTCGATGAGGCGCTGTTCGGGGTCGGTGAACCGCAGCCCGTAGCCGCCGCCCGCCTGTTCCAGCGGACCGGGCCCGGAGACAGGGACGATGCCGCGGGCCTCCAGGCGCCGGGCGGCCTCGTCGACCTCGGCGGGGGTGGCGACGGCGAACGCGAGCCTGCCGAGGCCGACGCGGTCCCGCGCGGTCAGGTGCAGGACGTGGTGCTCGTCGCCCGTGCCGCGCAGCCATCGGTCGCCGGTGTCCGACTCGACGGCCGTCAGGCCCCAGACCTCCTCGTAGAAGTCGGCGGCCTCGGCGAAGGCGGGGGTGTGCAGTTCGACGTAGCGCAGCGAGCGGAGCCGGGCGATCGGGCCGGGCGGGGGTCGGTGCATGAATCTCTCCAGACAGGCAGGCGTGCCGGGTCAGTTCGCCCAGGGGAGGGGGGTGCCGGAGGTGCCCCAGTACAGGGACTTCTGGCGCTGGTACGAGCGGATCGCGTCGCGGCCCTTCTCCGTGCCCAGGCCGCTGTCCTTCCAGCCGGTGAACGGGGTGGAGGCGCTGAACTGCTTGTACGTGTTGATCCAGACGGTGCCCGCCTCGATGCGCCGGGCGAGCCGCCACGCGGCACGCGCGTCGCGGGTCCAGATGCCGCAGGCCAGCCCGTAGACGGAGTCGTTGGCCTGGCGGACCAGGTCGTCCTCGTCCTCGTAGGGGAGGGCCACGAGGACCGGGCCGAAGATCTCCTCCTGACACGTGCGGGAGGTGTTCGGCAGCCCGTCGAGGACGGTCGGGAGGTAGTACGCCCCGTCCCGGTGGCGCTCGCCCTCGGGCGCGGAGCCGCCGCACAGCACCCGTGCGCCCTCGGAACGGGCGAGGTCGACGTAGGCGGCGACGGCGTCGCGGTGGCGGTGGTGGACGAGCGGGCCGACCTGGGTGCCCGGTTCGGTGCCGGGTCCCACGCGCAGTGTGCGTACGCGTTCGACGAGTTCGCCGACGAAGGAGTCGTAGATCTCACGGGCCACGAACAGCCGGGAACCGGCGATGCAGGACTGGCCGCTGGACGAGAAGATCCCGAACAGCACGCCCGCCAGGGCCTGTTCGGTGTCGGCGTCGGCGCGCACGATCGTCGGTGACTTGCCGCCCAGCTCCAGCGAGGCGGGGATCAGCTTCTTCGCCGCGAGGGCGGCTATCGACCGCCCCGTCCCGGTGCCGCCGGTGAATCCGACGCGGGCGACGAGGGGGTGGCGCACGATGGCGTCGCCGACCACCCGGCCGCTGCCCGGCAGCACCGACAGCAGCGCGGTGGGCAGCCCGGACTCGTCGAGCGCCCGGGTGATCAGCCGGCCGAGCGCGAGGGAGACGAGCGGTGTCCACGCGGCCGGCTTGAGGAGAACCGCGTTCCCGGCGGCGAGGGCGGGGGCGATCTTCTGCGCGTCGCTGGCGACCGGGGAGTTCCAGGGATTGATCGCGCCGACGACACCGATCGGTTCGTGGACGCTCATCGTGAGGTAGGCACCGCGGGACGGGGTGACGGTGTCCTCGGCGGTCTCCAGGGCGGCCGCCATGTAGCGGAAGGTGCCGGCCGCGCTGAGGGCGAGCGCCCTGGTCTCGGCGAGGGTTTTCCCGGTGTCGGCGGTCTGCAGTGCCGAGAGTTCGCCGGCGGCCTGTTCGGTGAGCTCGGCGATGCGGTGCAGGAGCCGGGCGCGCTCGTGGGGGAGCAGGTCGCGCCAGGCCGGGTCGGCCATGGCCCGCGCCGCGGCCTCGGCCGCTTCGTCCACCTCCTCGGCGGACGCGCCGTGCACGGTGGCGAGGACACGGCCGGTCGCGGGGTCGACGGTGTCGACCGGCTCACCGGCGCCGCGCCGCCACTGGCCCGCGATCAGTATGTCGGTGGGGAAGTGGGGCACGGCGGGACCTCCGGACGAGGCGGCGGGAAGGGCGGGAGCTCCGGCGCGGACAAGCCCAGGCCGAGGGCCCGCTGCTTCGGTGTCCGCTGTTCTCGAAGTGCTTGAAATCTAAGGGCTTAAATATCTTCGGCGCAAGACCCTGCGGTGAAATCGTTGCCGAACCCCCCTTGGGCGTTACGCCTTCGGACGCGGACGCCCCCGCCCGCCCCCATCCCTCAGCGGTAAGATTCTCAGAGCCGTGAGAAGTGGGACGGGCGGTGCCGGCGGGAGCCGTACGAGGGGATGACGATGTCTGGAGCAAGGCCGGCGGACCGGGACGCCGTGGCGAAGGTGATCGAGGACTGGGCGCGTGAACGGCCGGACCTGGACACCAGCCCTCTGGAGGTCCTGGCCCGTCTCCACCGCTCCTTCCTGCGCTACAGCGCCAAACTCACCACGTCGATCGAGCGCCACGGGCTGTCCGTGGCGGGCTTCGACGTGCTGACCGCGCTGCGGCGGGCGGGCGAGCCGTACCGGCTGACGGCGGGGCAGCTCGCCGATTCGGGCCTGGTGTCGTCGGCGGGGGTGACGCTGCGGATCGACCGGCTGGAGAAGGACGGCCTGATCGTCCGTGAAAGGGACGCCGACGACCGCAGGGTCGTCTACTCGCGCCTCACCGACAAGGGGCTCGCGACGGTGGACACCGTCTTCGCGGAGCACCTCGAGAACGAGAGCCGGATGCTCGGCGGCGTCTCGCCGGCCGAGCGCCGCCAGCTCGCGCGGTTGCTGCGCAAGCTGGAGAGCTCCATCGTCGCGTCCGGCGACGAGGCGACCGGCTCGGCGGGGTAAAGCCGGCCCCGGCCTCGGGCCCGCGGAAGAGCGTGTGGTCGCGTACGCCGAAGCGAGGGACCGGTGGACGGGCCCGGCACCGCGGAGCCGGGCCCTTCGCCGTGCGACCTGACGCGGCGCCGCGGCCCAAGTCGCCCGTACCGGCCGTTGGCTGACTCTTCATCACTGCGACACCCCTCGACACTCGGTGCGCAACGCGGTTCGGTAAGCCTGTGATGGGCATGCCAACCTGGTCGCGCGCTCGGCGCCGCGGCCGTCAGGAGGACGCAGTGAAGACGGGTTCGTGGATGCGCAAGGCTCCGATCGTCCTGGCCGGCGCCGTAGCACTGGTCGTCGCCTTTCCGGGCGTCGCTCTCGCCGCCCCGCCCCCGGCGCTGCCCGCCAACGCCGACGGACTGGAGCAGACCTTCCAGCCCGCCTACGACTACGACACGGACGGTTGCTACCCGACCCCCGCGATAGGTCCCGACGGAACGGTGAACGGCGGCCTCAACCCGTCCGGCGCCCTCAACGGCCAGTGCCGCGACTCCTGGGACCTCGACAACACCAACGGATACGCGCGCTCCACGTGCAACAACGGCTGGTGCGCGATCATGTACGGGCTCTACTTCGAGAAGGACCAGGCCGTGGCGGGCAGCGGCCTCGGCGGGCACCGCCACGACTGGGAGCACGTCGTGGTGTGGGTGCAGAACAACCAGGCCCAGTACGTCTCCACCTCGGCCCACGGCGGCTTCAGCATCTACGGCCGTGACCGGATCCGGTGGGACGGGACGCACCCCAAGGTCGTCTACCACAAGGACGGCGTGAGCACGCACTGCTTCCGCCCCGCGAACTCCGGCGACGAACCCCCGGAGAACCACTACCGCGGGTGGCAGTTCCCCAGGCTGGTCGGCTGGAACGGCTACCCCGCCGGTGTCCGCGACAAGCTGAGCCGGGCCGATTTCGGCAGCGCCGTGTTCGGCCTCAAGGACGGAAGCTTCAGCTCTCACCTGGAGAAGGCCAAGCCGTCCGGCATCCCCTTCGACCCCAACGCCGCCTGAGCCGTCGCCGGCCGCTCGGCCCCGGCCCCGGGTGACCGGCCGGCGGCCCCGGGGCGGTGCGCCTCGATCGGCCGGGCGGCGCCGGGACCCGTGACGAGCCGCTTGGTGGTCTCCGCGCCGAACCGGCGGAACAAGACGCCCGCCGAGCTCTCGGGCAGGGCGTCGCGTCGCCGTTACCGGCCAGGTGCCGAGGAGAACCTGCACGTGGCCCTCGGTGACACCGACGGGCCCGGTGCTCCGCACGACCGCACGACCGCATGGCGGCGCGGATCCCGGACGGTGGGTCCGGCTTCCTCCCGCGGCTCGCGAGCGATCGTCTCCTCCGGGCTCTGCCGTCCTCGGACCTGCCGCCGATCAGGGCCCCAGGTGCCGGGGTGGCAGATGCCGGCCCGTTGTCCCTGAGGCGCCCCTGAGACGCCCCTGAGGCGGGGGAGGGGACGCTTGGCCGCGGGCCCGGTCGTCCGTACCCGCCCGGAGAACCTCCTGACGCCATACCGCTCCCGCGTGCGAGCGGGGCGGTGACGCTCGCTGCCGGGTGCCCGCGACGACGCTGCCCGGCATCACCCCGTACGGGCGCGACGGCCCGGAGGGCGTGTGGCCGCGGTCACCTCGCGCCCGCCTCGGGCCCCGTCGGCTGTGAGTCGGCCCATAGGTCCCAGATCACATACGAGGCCCGGTAGTAGGCCCCGGTGCGCGCTCTCGCGGCCCGGGCGGGGGCCGCTCGGCTTTCTCATGCCCTTCTCTACGTAGCCGAGCAGTACGGCCGGTCGTTGCCGATGCCCGGGAGAGCCGCTAACCATGGAGCCGGCCCGGGGAGTTCACCGCTCCCGACCGGCCGGGCACCGCTCGCTCCGGCCGTCGCAGACCTCGTCGCGCAGCTTCGCTCCGCCGTCGCCGGTCCCCGAGGCTTCCCCTGTTGTCACCGAACGGAGAGTTACTCCCGTATGCCCGCTCAGTCGCTGAACCCCACCGCCCTTACCGCCCGGATCCGCAAGTTCTCCGTTTCCGGGCTGTGCGCCGCCGGAGCCGCAGCGGTGGCTCTGACCATCGCCCCGTCCCCCGCGCACGCCGCCGCCCCGGCACCGCAGAGCGCGGCCGCGTCGGCGAAGGTGCCGGCGGCCGGCGTCTTCACGCAGGCCGAAGCCATCGCCGCGAAGGCCAAGAAGGCGCCTTCCTACCCGGACAACCTGGACGGCTGGATCCGTGAGGCCCTGGCCATCATGAAGGACAAGGGCATCCCGGGCAGCTACGAAGGCCTGCACCGCAACATCATGCGTGAGTCCGGCGGCGACCCCGACGCGGCCAACAACTGGGACATCAACGCGCAGAACGGCACCCCGTCCAAGGGGCTCCTCCAGGTGATCCAGCCCACGTTCGACGCCTACCACGTCGAGGGCACCCCGAAGGAGCTGACCCACCCGGTCGCCAACATCACCGCGGCCGCCAACTACGCCGCCGACAGGTACGGCTCGATCGACAACGTCGACTCCGCCTACTGAGCGTCGCCTGCGACACGCACGACACCGCCGCGGGCGGCCCGGCCGAACGGCCCGCCGCCGAGGACACCGCGCCGTGGGCCGCCGTACCGCACCGGTCCGGCGGCCCACACCCGGTCAGCCCACCACCCCGCGGGCGATGCCCAGATCCACCAGGTCCTGGGGGCGCAGCCGCAGCAGACCGGCGGTTTCCGGCACCTGCTCCGGGGCGCGCTTGAGGATGGCGGCGGCCGCCTCCGGGGCGATCACCGAGAAGTAGCTGTCGGGAGCGGCCCAGAGGTTGCCGGGCGCGGCCAGGGCGAGAGCGCCGCCTGATCCGCCCTCGCCGATGAGGAGGGTGGTGAGCGGTACGCGCGCCGTGGCCATCGCGCCGAAGAGGTCCGCGATGGCGGCGCCCGCGCCCGCCCGTTCCGCCTCGGCGCCGTTGGCCGCGCCCGGCGTGTCGACGAGGGTGAGCACCGGAACACCCAGCCGGCCGGCGAGGCGGACCAGGCGGGCGGCGGTGCGGAAGCCGGCCGGGAGCGTCGCGGTGCCGCACTGGGCGGCGTACGCGACGACGCGGCCCTGCCGCAGCCCGAATCCGCAGCGCATGCCCGGATCCGTCCCCCCGCAGCGGTCCCCGCTGATCTCCTGGACCCCGTCGAAGTACGCGGCGAGATACGCGTCGGCGCGCGGCCGCCGCGGGGAGCGGGCCCGTGCGACCGCCTCCCAGCCGGTGCGGGCGGGCGGTTCCCCTGCCGGGTGCGCGGGGAGCGGGCCGGGAGGCTCGGGCGGCCCCTCCCAGGGGGCAGCGCCCAGGTGGCGCAGCCACCGGGCCAGCGCGTCCCGCAGGTCCTCGCGGCGTACGACCGCGTCGATCTGCCCGGAGGCGAGCTGCCCCTCGGCGGTGTACGCCGCCGGGTCGGCGCCCGGCGGCCGTACCCTCGACCCGGCGAAGCCGACCTGCGCGCCGGGCAGCGCCAGGATCACGTCCGCGCCGGCGCCGAGCGTCGCCCACCCGCCTCCGGTGGTGGGGTCGCGCAGAACGGCGAGCTGCGGCACCCCGGAGTCGCGCAGCAGGGCGGACTGGCGGGCCACGCGCTGGAGCTGGGACAGGGCCCGCATGCCCTCCTGCATGCGGCTGCCGCCGGTGGCGATCAGGGAGACCAGCGGAAGGCGCCGCTCCCGGGCCACGGTGTACGCGGCCTCCAGAAGGTCGCCCGTGCGCTCGCCGAGGGAACCGCCGAGGAACCCGAACTCGAAGGACACCACGACCGCTTCCGTGCCGCCGATCGAGCCGGTCCCGCAGACGACTGACTCCCGCTCGCCGGTGCGTTCCCCGGCGCGGGCCAGGGACTGCCCGTATCCCGGCCACCCGATCGGGCCGTCGGCGTTCCCGGACCGCCCCCGGGGCTCCGGGCCCGGAGCCCCGGTGAGCTCGGCGAAGCTTCCGCCTTCCACGACCGCGGCGAGCGCCTCGCGGGCCGTCCAGGTGTCAGCCATGCCGCAGCGCCCGCCGGTACGAGCCTGCGGCGAGGGCCGGAAAGAGAGAGGACACGCGTCGTACTCCTTGCTGTGCGGCGGCCGGGACCCAGGCGACCGACGATAACCGGGCACCGGGCCGACGGGCCGTGAACCGGCACACAGCAGAGCGGCGAAGGGCCCCGCACCGATGCCTCGGATAAGGTGTTTCAGTAGAAATGCGCCCTCCCGGGGTTAGGTCGATGCGTTGGACACCTACCAGTCGTCGGACGGCACACCGGGACAGCCCCCGGGGGTTGTCGGGTACGCGGGCGTGCTCCGTGAGCTGCTGCCGATCGCCCTCTGGCGCGAGGACGCGGACGGGCGGATCGTGGAGTGGTCGCTCGCCGCGCGGGACCTGCTCGGGTATCAGCCCGAGGACGTCCTGGGCCGGTCCGCCGGGGCCCTCCTGGTGCCCGACGCCAACCGGGAACTGGCCGATCGGCTGACGCGGCGCGTCCAGGCGGGCGAGACCGTCGTCGGGACCCTGCCGGTGCGCCATCGCGACGGTCACTACGTGACGATGGAGATGTGGATCGTCCCCGCCGCCGATCCGCGGGGGCGGCGCGGCACCCTGCTGATCGCCGTCGAGACCTCCAAGGTCCTGCACATGCGGGACTCCCTGGCGGCCCTGGAGAGCCTCTTCACCCGGTCGCCCATCGGCCTGGCCACGCTCGGCCCCGATCTGCGGTTCCTGCGGGTCAATGACGCTCTCGCCCGGATGAACGGCGTCCCCGCCGCCGAGCACCTGGGCAAGCGGCTGACCGAGGTCGTGCCCGGCGTCAACGCCACGGCGCTGGAGTCGATGATGCGGCAGGTCCTGGACCGGGGGACGCCCGTCGTCGACGCCCGCAGGACCGGCCGCACCCCCGCCGACCCCGACCGTGAACGGACCTGGTCCTGCTCGTACACCCCGCTGCTCGACAACGCCGGCCGGCGGCTGGGCCTGATCGCTTCCCTGATCGACATCACCGAGGGCCAGCAGGCGCAGATCGAGGCCGAACGGGCCCGGCACCGCTTCGCCCTGCTCGCCGAGGCCGGAACCCGGATCGGCACCACCCTGGACCTGCGGCAGACCGCCGAGGAGATCGTGCAGCTGCTCGTGCCGCGGTTCGCCGACTCGGCCGACGTGCAACTGCTGGAAGAGGTCCTCGAACCGGACGAGGCCGCCGCGTCCACCCGTGGCGTGGTGCGCCGGATGGCGGCCGCCTTCCCCGATCCGGCCGCCCCCACGGCGAAGCTGCTTCCCGGCACGACCTCCCGGATCCCGCTCGGCTCGCTGTACGAGCGCGTCATCGCCGGCGGCCGGCCCATGAACCTGTACCGGTCCGACGTCCCGGCGCTGATCACCGACCCCCGGGCCGACAGCCTGCGCGCGTACCTCAGGACCCTCGGCTCCGCGCGGCTGATCCCCCTCGTCGCCCGGGGCAAGGTGCTGGGCGCGGTCGTGGTGACGCGCGTCCGCAGCCGCGACCCGTTCGACGAACAGGACTGCGTCCTCCTCGACGAGCTGGTCGCGCGCGCCGCGCTGAACATCGACAACGCGCGCATGTACACCAGCCAGCGGGCGGCGGCCCTCACCCTGCGGCGGAGCCTGGCGAACAGCGCGCTGCCCGACGTGGCCGGCCTCGAACTCACCGGGCGCTACCTGCCCGCCAGCGACCACGCCGTCGGCGGTGACTGGTTCGACGTCATCGCGCTGCCGGACGGGAGGACCGGCCTCGTGATCGGGGACGTGATGGGCCACGGGATCCACGCGGCGGCCGTCATGGGGCAGCTGCGTACGGCCGTACGCACCCTCGCCCGGCACGGCATCTCCCCCGCGGAGATGCTCCGCTCCCTCGACGCCGTGGTGGCCGACGTGGGGGAGGACGAGATGGCGACCTGCGTGTACGCCGTCCACGACCCGGTGGCCGGGGAGTGCGTGATCGCCAGGGCGGGCCACCCCCCGCCGGCGGTGGCCACGGCCGACGGGGACCTCGCGTTCCTCGGCGGCCCGCCCGGCGTGCCCCTGGGGACGGGCGGACGGGACTTCCGGACCCAGCGGGTGCCGCTGCCGCCGGGCAGCCTGCTGGTCCTTTACACCGACGGCCTCATCGAAGCGCGTGACCAGGACCTGGACGAGGGCATGGGCAAGCTCGCGCGGGCACTCGCGCATCGCGACCGGCCGCTGGAGGACCTCTGCGAGAGCGTCCTCGAACAGCTGCTGCCCCGCCCCGGGCTGGACGACGTGGCGGTGCTCCTGGCGCGCACCCGGCGGACCTGACCCTTCAGACCTGACCCTTCAGACCTGACCCTTCAGAGGGTGTCGATGTCGATGTCGTCGATGTCGAAGAAGCCGAGGAGCTCCTGCTCCGGCTCCCCCGAGGCGCCCGGCAGCGCCTGCTCGGCCCAGATGACCTTGCCCGGCGAGGTGTACCGGGTGCCCCACCGCTGGCTCAGCTGCGCCACCAGGAACAGCCCCCGTCCTCCCTCGTCCGTGGTGGCGGCGTACCGCAGATGGGGTGACGTGCTGCTCGCGTCGGACACCTCGCAGGTGAGGGTACGGTCGCGCAGCAGCCGCATGCGGACCGGAGCGGAGCCGTAGCGGATGGCGTTGGTGATCAGCTCGCTGAGGATCAGCTCCGTACCGAACGCGAGAGCGGACAGGTCCCATTCGTCCAGCTTCTTCGCGGCGACGGCCCGCATCGCGCCGACCGCGCTCGGTTCGAACGGCACGTCCCACTCGGCGACGCGGTCCGGGCCGAGCGTCCGGGTCCGGGCGACGAGCAGAGCCACGTCGTCCCGCGGCCGATCCGGCAGCAGGACGTCGAGGGCCGCCCGGCAGCTCTCCTCCGGGTGCCGGTCCGGGTGGTGGCTCAGGGCCGAGCGCAGCAGCTCAAGACCCTCGTCGATGTCACGGGTGCGGTCCTCGATCAGGCCGTCGGTGTAGAGCACGAGCTGGCTGCCCTCGGCCAGGTGCACCTCGGCGGTCTCGAACGGCATCCCGCCCAGCCCCAGCGGCGGCCCGGTCGGCAGTTGGAGGATCTCCACCGTCCGGTCGGGACGGACCACCAGCGGCGGCGGATGTCCCGCCCGGGCCATGACGCAGCGCTGGGACACCGGGTCGTACACGGCGTACAGGCAGGTGGCGCCCAGCATGCCGTCGTCGTCGGCGTCCGCGCCGTCCTCGCCGTTGTGGTCGATGCGCTGAACGAGGTCGTCGAGGCGGGACAGCAGTTCGTCGGGCGGCAGGTCGAGGGACGAGAAGTTGTGGACCGCCGTGCGCAGCCGCCCCATGGTGGCCGCGGCGTGCAGTCCGTGGCCGACCACGTCGCCGACGACGAGGGCGACCCGGCTGCCGGACAGCGGGATCACGTCGAACCAGTCGCCGCCCACCCCGGACTGCGCGGGCAGGTAGTAGTGCGCCACCTCGACGGCGCTGTGCTCGGGGAGGCTGCGCGGCAGCAGGCTGCGCTGGAGCGCCACGGCCACGGTGTGCTCCCGGGTGTAGCGGCGGGCGTTGTCGATGCTGACCGCGGCCCGCGCGACCAGTTCCTCGGCCAGGGACAGGTCGTCGTCGTCGAAGGGCTCCGGCTTCTCCAGACGCCAGAAGTTGACCAGCCCGAGGACGACGCCCCGCGCCTTGAGGGGCGCTGTGATCAGGGAGTGGATGCCGTAGTCGATGATCCTCTGCGCCACCGGCGGGTCCTGGGCGTACCAGCCCGGTGCGTCGGACAGGTCGGGCACCAGCTCGGCCTGCCCGCTGCCGAGCCCGCGGGCCTGCGGGGTGGACGGGAGGAAGTCGATCAGCATGCCGCGGGGATAGAGGGGCTGGTCGTCGCGGATGCCGCTGACCGCCGTACGCCGCAGGTCCGCGCCGGAGCCGGTCGGCTCGTCGCCGTGCAGGACCTGGTCCGCCAGATCGACGGTCACGAAGTCCGCGAACCGGGGAACGGCGACGTCCGCCAGCTCCTCGGCCGTCCGCCGCACGTCGAGCGTGGTGCCGATGCCGACCCCCGCGTCGTACAGGAGCTTCAGCCGGCGGCGGGCCGCGTCGGCCCGGCCCGTGAGGACGCGCATCTCGGTGGAGTCGCGGATGGTGACGGCGGCCCCCTCGGGCTGGCCGTGGGGTTTCGTCGGCCGCTGGTTCACCACCAGCAGCCGGTTCCCGGCCGTGAGGACCTCGTCGGTGGCCTCCCGGCCGGACCGCAGCAGGCCGGCCAGCTGCTGGTCGAGGTGGGGCAGCTCCCCGACGTGGCGTCCCTCCGCGTCGGCCGGAAGCCCGAGCAGCCGCTTCGCCTCGTCGTTCGCGAGCAGCAGGCGGCCGTCCCCGTCGGTGATCAGGACGCCCTCCCGGACGGCGTGCAGGACGGCGTCGTGGTGTTCGTACATACGGGTCATCTCAAGGGTGCCGAGCCCGTGGGTCTGCCGCCGCAGGCGCCGGGCGACCAGGGCCGTGCCGGCCGTGGCCAGGGCCAGGCCGGCCGCGCTGACACCGAGGATGACCGGGAGCTGCCGCTCCACCACGCCGGAGACGTTCCGCACGGTGAGACCGGCCGAGACCAGCGCCACCACCTCGTCGTCGGCGGTCACCGGGACGACCGCCTGGATCTCCTGGCCGAGCGGCCCGTCCACGCTCTCGGTGTGGACCCGGCCGGCCAGGGCCGGCCCGATGGTGCCGACGAAGCGCTTGCCGATCAGGTCGGGCTGGGGGTGCGTGTAGCGGATTCCGCCGGTGTCCATCACCACGATGAAGTCGACGCCCGCCTGTTTGCGCGTCTCCTCGGTGAGCGGTTGGAGGATCTCGGACGGGTCCGGAGCCCGCAGTGCCTCGCGGAGCCCGAGCGAGCGGGCGAACGTCTCGGCGACCGCGACCGACCGGTTGCGGGCCTCACGCTCGCCGTCGTGGCGCGACTGGAGCACCAGGGCCAGCACCGCACCGGCGGCGAGCAGCAGCACGACCGCCACCTGGAGGACGAAGACCTGTCCGGCGACGCTTCGCGGGCCCTTCCCGGTCAGTGACCGCACCGACCCGCCCGGCACGGGGTGAAGAGATCGACCACAGTCTCATTTGTACTCCCGCGCGGGCTCCGGCGGCCAGGTGTGCACAAGCTGTCCGGTGCACCGAGGCGCGCGGACCAGTGAGCGGACCAGTGAGTCGTGTCTCACCGGGGCCGCGCCGCTTGTCTATGCAACGAGTTGCATAGAAGGATCGGGGCATGGCGCTCGAACACGCGATTCTCGTCTCCCTGCTGGAGAAGCCGGGCTCCGGCTACGAGCTGGCCCGGCGGTTCGAGCGGTCCATCGGGTACTTCTGGAACGCCACCCACCAGCAGATCTACCGCGTCCTCAAGCGGATGGAGAGCGACGGCTGGGTCGACGTCCGGGACGTGCCGCAGCAGGCACGGCCGGACAAGAAGGAATACTCCGTCGCCGCCGTCGGCCGGGCCGCGCTCTCCGGGTGGCTGCACGAGCCGATCGAACCCGAGAGCGTCCGCCACGACCTCGCCGTGAAGATCCGCGGCGCGGCCTTCGACGACCCGGCCGCGCTCATCGGCGAGGTCGAGCGGCACCACCGGGCGCACACCGACCGCCTCGCGCACTACCTGGCCGGGGAGCGGCGTGACTTCGCCGGCCCCGGGGCGCCCGGGGCGCCCGACCCGGGGCGGGAGCTCCAGCACGCCGTCCTGCGCGGCGGCATCGCGTACGAGCGGATGATGCTCGCCTGGCTCGACGACGTGCTCGCCACCCTCCACCGGCTCGCCGCCGACCGCTGAGACGGCGCCGGCGAGCACCCCCGTACCCACCCCACCCTCACGCCCCCCCAAGCCGGAAAGGCGAACACCCATGGCCGACCCGCTGCTGTTCAACCCGCGCACCTACGACCCGGCACACTTCGACCCGGAGACCCGCAGGCTGCTGCGCGCCACCGTCGACTGGTTCGAGGACCGCGGCAAGCGCAGGCTGATCGAGGACTACCGCTCCCGCGCCTGGCTGGCGGACTTCCTCGCGTTCTCCGCCAAGGAAGGACTGTTCGCCACCTTCCTCACCCCCGCCTCCGCCGCCGGGGACCGGCCCGGTGATCAGGGCGACAAGCGCTGGGACACCGCCAGGATCGCCGCCCTCAACGAGATCTTCGGCTTCTACGGGCTCGACTACTGGTACGCGTGGCAGGTCACCGTCCTCGGTCTCGGCCCGGTCTGGCAGAGCGACAACGCCGCCGCCCGCACCCGCGCGGCCGGGCTCCTCGCCCAGGGCGAGGTGTTCGCCTTCGGCCTGTCCGAGAAGGCCCACGGCGCCGACATCTACTCCACCGACATGCTGCTGGAGCCGGACAGTGACGGTGCCGGCGGCTTCCGCGCCACCGGCTCGAAGTACTACATCGGCAACGGCAACGCCGCCGGGCTCGTCTCCGTCTTCGGCCGCCGCACCGACGTCGAGGGCCCGGACGGGTACGTCTTCTTCGCCGCCGACAGCCGCCACCCGGCGTACCACCTGGTGAAGAACGTCGTCGACTCCTCGAAGTACGTCAGCGAGTTCCGGCTCGACGGCTACCCGGTCGGACCCGACGACGTCCTGCACACCGGCCGCGCCGCCTTCGACGCCGCCCTCAACACGGTCAACGTCGGCAAGTTCAACCTCTGCACCGCCTCGATCGGCATCTGCGAGCACGCGATGTACGAGGCCGTCACCCACGCGAGCAACCGCATCCTCTACGGCCGGCCCGTCACCGCCTTCCCCCACGTGCGCCGCGAGCTGACCGACGCGTACGTCCGCCTCGTCGGGATGAAGCTGTTCAGCGACCGCGCCGTCGACTACTTCCGCTCCGCCGGCCCCGACGACCGCCGCTACCTCCTCTTCAACCCGATGACGAAGATGAAGGTGACCACGGAGGGCGAGAAGGTCATCGACCTGATGTGGGACGTCATCGCCGCCAAGGGCTTCGAGAAGGACACCTACTTCGCCCAGGCCGCCGTCGAGATCCGGGGCCTGCCGAAGCTGGAGGGCACGGTCCACGTCAACCTCGCGCTGATCCTCAAGTTCCTGCGCAACCACCTGCTGGACCCGGCCGACTACGCGCCGGTGCCCACCCGTCTCGACGCGGCCGACGACGACTTCCTCTTCCGCCAGGGACCGGCGCGCGGCCTGGGCTCCGTACGCTTCCACGACTGGCGCACCGCCTACGACGCGTACGCCCACGTCCCCAACGTCGGCCGCTTCCGCGCACAGGCCGACGCCCTGTGCGAGTTCGTCACGACCGCCGCCCCCGACGAGGAGCAGAGCCGCGACCTCGACCTGCTGCTCTCCGTCGGCCAGCTCTTCGCGCTGGTCGTGCACGGCCAGCTGATCCTGGAACAGGCGCGTCTGACCGGCCTGGAGGAGGACGTGCTCGACGAACTGTTCGCCGTGCTGGTACGCGACTTCTCCGCGCACGCCGTCGAACTGCACGGCAAGGACTCCGCCACCGCGCAGCAG
Source organism: Streptomyces altiplanensis (assembly GCF_053591575.1). Lineage (NCBI taxonomy): Bacteria > Bacillati > Actinomycetota > Actinomycetes > Kitasatosporales > Streptomycetaceae > Streptomyces > Streptomyces altiplanensis. The sequence goes on from NZ_JBSFUB010000122.1 coordinate 17,124, forward strand.
CAGCAGTGGGCGCTGGGCGCGGTCCGGCGTCCGGTCGTCGACGAGGCCCGCTCGGCCCGCGTCTGGGAACGCGTCGAGGCACTGTCCGGCGCATACGAGATGGCGCCGTAACAACGGCCGGGCGCGCACCGGGACGTCCGTCCGGTGCCCGGTGCACTCACCGGGCACCGGACGCGGCGTCTTCGCCGTCGGCGCGGGGCGGAAGTGCCGGTGGCCGTCGTCCCGGCGCCCGCGCCCGCTTCCGGTTCCTTCGCCGTGGGGGAGGACATCCCCAGCCCCCTGAGTGACCGCCCGGCGGCCGGCGCAGGAATCCCGCACCGTCCACGCCGGCGGCGGCCCGCCGGTGCCCGCCCACGCGCGTGCCCTGCCCACCGGCACACCGGAGGGGAGGACCGGCCACCTCGACGGGGACCTGCGCGACGCCGGCCGGCGCGTCCGGGCCGCCGTCGACGTCGAGGGCGGCACCGGCTCTGCCCGTCGGGCGAACGCGCGGTGACGGTGCGTCGTACCCTGAAGCCGTGACAGCCGATCCGGATCCCGCGGTCGCCGAGGACGGCGGCGCCGGAGCGGCTCTGAGCACGGGTGCGGTCGCCCGCAGACTCGGTGTAGCTCCCACCACCCTGCGCTCCTGGGAGCACCGCTACGCGATCGGTCCCGCGACGCGTCAGGACGGCAAGCACCGCCGGTGGACACCTCAGGACATCGCCCGCCTCGAAGAGATGTGCCGCCTCACCTCACAAGGCGTTCCTCCCGCCGAGGCCGCCCGTGCGGTGCTGCGTCCGCATCCACGGCCTCAACCTGGGCTCCGACGACTATGTCGCCACGACACCGAGCACGGTCTTTTCGAGACGTACCTGGACGACTTCGA
>NZ_JBSFUB010000123.1:0-17430 GCF_053591575.1 Streptomyces altiplanensis
TCCACGTGGCGCGCGGGAGCGCGGCGTCGTCGATGCCCGCCTCTAGTATCTCCGTTCCCGGCTAGACAATGGTATGGTTTGAGATGGAAACACTGCTCTAAAAGAGTGGCTCCTAGATGCCAGTGTCTGCCCGGGGTGGTGCGCGCGTGGGGCCGGTGGCTACGCGGCCCGGGCTGTCGTCGGGGGTTTCGTAGGCGTCCTTGAGCGCCGTCCGCACCTCCATCGTCCTGTCCTCGTCCACCGTGGCCCAGTAGGGGTGCGTGGTGACCGTGGCACTCAGTTCCGGCGCAGACGGCGTGGGCCGGGTGTGGCACTGGCTGCGCCTCGCGCAGAACCTGCGGGATGTCGAACATCCGGGCTGGTCCCTTGAACACGCCGAAATGGCGCGAAGGTTCGAATTCCGGGTGCGGGAGCATACCGTACGGCTTACACGAAGAGCCCGGGATCATCCGCGGTGAGGGGGGCAGGGTGATTGTCTGTGGTGGGGGAGCAGGATAGGGGGATGAATGGTGGTTCTCTGGGTGATGCGGCCGGGCGTCTGGTCAAGGGGCTGTGGCGCCGAGTGCTGTCCGCGCTGAAAGAACGGATCGGAACTCGGTTACGCCCGGCAGAAGGAGCTTTTCGCGCCGTACGCGGCGGAGCTGGTCTGGGCCCGCGCCGAAGAACGTCACCCGGCCACGACCACCGATGTGCGGCGCCTCGCGTGCGAGGGGTTCTCCCTCCTGCTCGACACCGAACAGGCACGTGCTGCTCTGCGGGAGCGCCGCAGCGACCGGCAGCAGAAAAGGGGCGACACCTGCTTCGCTCCGGTCGGCGCGGACACCGGGACCGGCCCTGGGCCCGGTGCAGGGTGGTGTCATGGGCGGTGCTCCGATCGCTGGGCACCGGCCGTCCGCGTCGGGCAGCCAGCCGGCGCGCCCGGCCCGGACACGGCGATGAATGATTCCCGGCGGGTGGAACACGGGCGGCCGCCCCGTATGAGTGGGATACGGCGTGGCGCGCCGTAGCGGCCTGGGGGAGGGGGTGAGGGCCCTGGTGTGCGGGGCCCTCACAACGCGGGTCCGTGGGGACGGATATGTACTCGCGTCAGCGGAACAACGACCGCAAGGCACCACGGTCACTGCCGCGCAGAAAACCCCGCGCGCGTCACGGAGCAGACAGCCCGGCGCGCGCACAGGGAAATGGCCCAGACCGGTGGCGAAGCGGGGAGAGAGCCGGCAGCTCTCTCCCCGCTCTCCGGCTGCCGTGCGACCGCCCGGCCGGGTGACTGCCGTACTCGGGTCGGCCTGCCTGCCTGCCTACCTGTCGTTGGCTGGTGAGGGATCGGTCCAGGCGAAAGCCGCGAGGGAAACAGCCACCGGTCGACACTCGGTGATGTCCCGGCGAGCGGCTCGCCGGGCAGAGGGTGTCTGTGCAGGCTCTGCTTCCACCAGCGCTGTGACCTCAGGAGATCGTCACTGAGGGGCCATCGGGTCGGTGTCGGCATGAGCGGCCTTCGGCCCGGGAGGTCCGCTCCGTGTGCCGCCGTCGGGACGGCTGCGGCCGCGTCTCTCGGTGGCGGGGGCATGCACACGATTCTCGGCCGACAATCCTCTATATCTGTCTCGATCGCTACACTTTTACTTATGTGGGCCAGAAAGATATTCTTCTCTGCGGAATGCCGGTCAGGCGGTGTGTCTGGCGTGGAGACGAGCCCGCTGGTGTGTGCGCAGAAGCGGGTTCCCAGGTGATGAAGGTGGAAACGTGAGCAAGACGACGGGGCCCGCAACTCGCGTCCTGGTGCTGCCCGGCAAGGACGGCACGCGCGTCATCGTCTGTGAGGGGGAGTTCGACATGGCCTCCCAGGCAGTTCTGCGCCAGGCGCTGGAAACGGCGCATAGCGACGGCGTCACGCGGACCGTTGTCGACCTGGCCGGTGTCTCCTTCGCCGACTCCTCCATGCTCAACACCCTGATCCAGGCCCACCACCGCCAGCACCTGGTCCTCGCAGGCCCTCTCACCCCGCAGGTGACCAGACTCCTGGAAATCAGCGGCACCTACGCGCTCTTCACCATCGCAGCCGACTCGACCAGCGCCATCGAACCTGCCGCACAGCTTTCGTAAGCCAGACTCTTGAGTGGTTTTGTGGGCTTCTGACCAGCCGTATGACAGGTCGGCCGACTGGGCTGACGGCCGCTCGACGGCATGCTCCCGGTGTCGTCGCCATGGCTTGCGGAGTGGCTGCAGCAGAACGTCATCCGGATCGCCGAATGATGAGCGCCCACGGCTACCGTCCCGGGACGTCCTTCCGCTGCGCGGCCTGGGCCCAGACCACCGACGTCGCCGGCCGGCCCGCCATGGCCTGAACACGGACCAGACCGGCGAGCCCACTACGTCCCGGCACACCGGCGGGCACCAACCTGCCCCACCACGTGGCAGCGTCGTTCGGAGCCTCGACCGACCGCCGACCGCCGACCGCGCACTGCACGGGACCCTACGACTACATCCTTCGATGTAGCGCGCGCGATCCCGGTCGCCCCGCAGGTCGATGTGCTTGGGGAGGCGACCTGTTGGGATGGGAGCTGGCCGTTTCGCCCGTTACGGAAGGCAGCGTCATGCACGTGGACCCCGAACGCCCCGGTCTGTTCAAGGACGCGGCCGTGGCGCCCGTACCCGCTCCGGACTCCGCGGCATCGGTACTGGCCTCGGACGCCGAGCGGGAGGCCCTGGTGGAACGGCTGAGGGTCGCCACCGGCGAGGGCCGGCTGACGCTGGAGGAACTGGCCGACCGCTGCGAGGCGGCATACCTGGCCCGGACCCGCGAGCAGCTCGCCGTGCTCGGTCGGGATCTGCCCACCGCCGGCGAGACGAGTACGGATGCGGCTGCCGGGGCAGGGAGCGGTACCGGTGCGGGAACGGCGGCAGGTAAGCGGAAATTCGTCGCCATGCTCGGGGACGTCACCTGTCGAAGCCCGGCCGTGCAGGGCTCCGGCACCCTCGACGTGTACGCGGTACTCGGGGATCTCACCCTGGATCTGTGCGGGATGACGGCGCCGTCCAGCGGTGAGCTGACCGTGACGGCGCGGGCGGTGTTCGGGGACGTACGGCTGATCGTTCCCGAAGGAGTGCAGGTCGAGCTGGCCTGCGGCAGCGTCCTGGGAGACGTACGCGATCTGACCCGCGCGCACACCGCGCCGCAGGGCCGGGCCCCGCGGTTGCGGGTGGCCGGGGCCGCGATCTTCGGCGACATCACCCTTGCGCACCCCGGTGACCGCCGGAAGACCGCATGGCGCCGCTGGCTCGAAGAGGCCATCCGTAACTAGGGCCTGTATGTCGTTGTGATCAATTGGTTGGTTTCGCCCTCCGGGTGCGGTGGAGCGGGGTAGGGCTGGAGGCGTGACGCGTAGGCAACTCAGCGAGGATCAGTGGGAGTTCGTCGAGCCGTATCTGCCGATCGGTGAGTACGGCCCCTGTCCCGAACGGCTGCGGGATCAGTTCGAGGGTGTGATCTGGCGGTTCCGCTCCAGTGCCCAGTGGCGCGAGATGCCTGCCGGGTTCGGCCCCTGGGCGACCGTTTACGGGCGCTTTCGCATCTGGCGGGACGCCGGCGTCTTCTCCGCTCTGCCGGAGGCTCTGATCGCTGAGGCGGCCCGCTCGGGAAGAGGCGCCGGTTGTACGAGGGCGTCTGCTGAAGGGGGAGGCGCAGGGGGCACGCCGGGCATCTGCAGCAGGCCGCGCAACGGGGAACGGTAGAGGACCACGAGGGGGACGACGAGCAGGCAGGTGCCGATGATCAAGGTGGGGCGCACCCCGATCCAGGTGCCGAGTCCGCCGGCGAGCAGCGCGGCCACCGGCCGCGCACCGGAGGTGAGCCAGGTGCTCACGGCTTGCATGCGGGCTTGCATGCCGTCGGCGGTGATGACCTGCCGAATGGAGCGCTGGGTCGTTCCCACGGCCGCGGCGCAGGCCAGCTGAAGGAACAGGGCGGCCCCGATGGCGAACTGCCAGGCGAGGCCCGGAGAGGCGAGCAGCAGAGGGACCTGGGCGAGCGGGGTGATCGCGAGAGCGACGAGCATGAGCGGTCCGGGCCCGTACCGCTCCGCGAGTACCGGGGCGACCAGAGCGCCGGCCGCCGCGCCCAGGGCTCCGAGTCCCAGGACCACGCCGAAGGCGGTCGCGCTCATCGCGAGGGACCGGAGCAGGTACAGCGTCCACAGGGTGTTGAGGAGTGCCAGGGCGGCCGACGTCGTGGCGTTGACCAGGGTCAGCGTGCGCAACCGGTGGTCGTGGTGCACGTACCGCAGGCCCTCACCGATCTCGGTGTGCAGCCGACGGCCCTCGGCTGGTGCCCTGGGGCTCTCGGGGGCCTTGATGCGGGCGGTGCACCAGGCGCTGATGAGGTAGGAGACGACATCGCCGATGAGTGCCCGGGCCGGCCCGAGGAGCGCGGTCAGGGCGGCGCCGAGGTTGCTGCCCGCGGTGGCGGCGACGGCGAAGAGCCCGCCGATGCGGCTGTTGCTCCGTTGGATCAGCGACCGGTCGACCAGGCTGGGCAGGAGACTGAGCGCGGCGGCATCGTGCAGCACGCCCGCCGCGCCCTGCACCGCCGCGACCACCATCAGCTGGGCCAGGGACAGCCTGTCCAGTGCGGCCGCCACCGGCACGCTGGCCAGCGTGGCGGCGCTGATCAGATCGCCGATGATCATCTGCTTCCGCTTGGAGTGGCGATCGGCGAGCGCCCCGGCGTGCAAGGCCAGGAGAGCGGGCGGCAGTTGGCCCAGGAACGACAGCCAGGCGACCTCGGCGGCGGTGGCGTCCAGTTCGAGTACCGCCAGCACGGGGATCACCATGGCGCTGATCGAGCTGCCGGTCACGCTGGCTGCCTGACCAGTCATGTAGCACCGGAAGTCATGGTGCCGCCACAACGATGCGGGTGCGGTGGAGGATTCAGGACAGGCAGTCACGGAGCACCCCCTCGGTCTCCTCCAAGCGGTCGGTGAGCACGCCGACGGCCGCGTGCCGGGCCCGCCCGTACGTCTCCAGCTCCGGGGTGACCGCGGCCGGGTTGTCGAGGGGTTCGGACAGCGGGTAGACCGAGCAGGCCATGTAGCCGGCCGCCCCCCGGGGCACGGACAGCAGGTCCTCCACCGGCAGCCCGGGATTACCCTCGCGGTAGGCCGTGATCGCCTCGGCCAGATCCGCAGGCCAGTTTGGGCCGGCCGGCACCGTGCGCGGACCGAGGACGATCCGGCCCAGCTCCCGCGCGGCGCTGCGGTGACGGGGCGGCCGGAAGTCGATCAGGCCCGCCACCTCCTGCTCACGCAACAGCACGTTGGGCGAGGCCAGGTCCCCGTGCACCGTCTGAGCCGTCAACGTCGGGGGCAGGGCCTTGAGCATGGCCGCCACCTGGGGCAACGCGCCAGATCGCTGCTCGACGGCCTGGCACGCCCACCCGGCGAACTCTCCGCCGGTGGTGCCGTTCGCGTAGCGCGTGAGCAGCTTCTCCAGATGCTGTCCCGCCCACTCGACGTCGCAGACCTCTCGTACGGGAACCTGCCGCGGCGGCCCGGCCGGATGGCGGGCCAGGACCCGGTGCAGACGCCCCACCGCCTCTCCGACCGCCGCCCACCGGTCGCCGTGCAGGCTGCCTTCAGCGGTCTGCGCGCCATCGACGTACTCGATGACGGACACCGCCGTCCCGCCCGCAGTCACAATGAGATCGCCGGCCGACGACCGCTGCACCGCCGGCACCGGGACCCCGCCGATGCGAGCGAACTCGTCCAACTTCAGCGCCTCCAGCTCGGCCGGCAGATCCGCTCCCGCCGGATAGGACTTGATGAACCATCGGCGGCCATTACTGTCCTCGGCCAGGCAGCTGCGCGTAGCTGCTCCCCTCTGGCCGTCGACGACCGAGGTGGGGATGATCCGGCAGAAGAGCGGCAAGACGCCTGCCACGACCATCACGTCGGACTCTGCGCTCATCGCGACGCCCCCCGGCAGCGCCGGGTGGCCGCCGAGCCGCTGCGGGCCCGCATCCACGGAGGGGCTTGGGGCAGAGACCACGGTCACCAGCCCATCTCCGTGTAGAGGCGGCCTGCCCGGATGCCGTCGATCGCGGCGCGGGTGTAAGGGACGGTCTTGTCGGGCAGGGCGTCGGAGGGCCACCAGTCCCAGGACACGCAGCGGTCGGGCTCGCGTACCTCCGGCGTACCCGTCCACTTCTGGGCGCGGAAGACCAGCCCCATGCGGGGCTGCCCGCCGGGGTGGTCCACGAGGTGCACGACGTGGACCAGCTCCACGTCTGCGGGATCGATCGCGATGCCGGCTTCCTCCTGTGCCTCGCGGACCAGGCAGGCGAGGGCGGATTCCTGTTCGCAGTGGCCGGCCAGGAAGTGGTGGGTGGAGGCCGCGAAGGCGGCGTCGGGGCGCCGGAGGCCGAGCAGTACCTTGCCGTCCTGCTCGAGGTAGAGGTGCACGCCGACGACGTTCGGACGTGCCTGACCGCCGGGGCGGGCCTGCGCCGGTACGGAGGGCCGGGCGGCGACCTGGGCCTGATGGAGGTCGATGACCTCCTTCGTCCACGGGCACATCGTCAGGTACGGGACGGTGGCGGCGTCGAAATGGCGGAACATGATGCCCTCGGGGCACGGCAGTTCATCGGCGTTGCCGTCCCAGGTCCCGAGGTAGACGCGAATCCGGCCTTTGACCCCGTCGGGGCCCAGGGAGTCGACCACCGTGAACTCTGTCAGCGGGACCACCAGGCCGGTCTCCTCCAGCAGTTCCCGCTCCACCGCCTCACGTGAGGACTCCGTTCCTTCGCGGTCACCGCCCGGGACGCTCCACGTTCCCGGGTCGCAGATCTTCTTGTTGGCGTCGCGCAGGTGCAGCAGGTAGCGGCCACGGGAGTCGACCAGCAGTGCAGCAGTCCCTCGCGGGTCGTCGGGCAGGGGCATCTCAGGCTCCTTGAGGTGGGGACGCAAAGGCGGACAACAGACTGGGGCGGGTGGCGGTCCACCAGCCGGCACGGCGGCAGGACGACCACAGTCCGGCTTCTTCCCGCAGCACCGAGACCCGCCGGATCTCCGGCGTTGCCCGACCGGTCAGCGGTCCGTCCTGACCCGGGGCCGGGACCCGGTCCTTCAGGCGCAGAGCCTTCCGCCAGGTCAGGGCCCCTTCCCGGCGCCCGCGTGCTCGGGCCAGGAGGGCCGCGACCTGTTCCGGACCGGCCTTCGGCTCGAGTACGGCCAGGGCGGGCAGCGCGACTGCGTGCACCGACGTGCCGAGCAGGCCGGCCGCCTCTCCCGGCAGGCGGTCGGTGAGCGCACGGCGGCCTCGCAGGGGCGCCTTCCCCCCATCGGCAGCAGGGGCGGTGCGGGGGCCGGGCAGGTTCACCACGGGGCCGCCGCCCCGCCGAGCCGGGCGTATGCGGAGCCTGCGGGTAAACTCTGGACTGGTACCCGGCGGTCGGCTACCGCGCCTGGTGCGCGCACCGATGCCCCCGTCGCATCCGCCCAGAGCTGCGTGGCCGAGCCCGGGCACATGGTCAGCACAACGCGTCACGCGGCACCTCCTCGGCCGGCAAGGCTGCGGCGAGGGCGATTCCGGTCTGTGGCTCCGCTCTCACGCGCGCTCCCCAGCCGGCTCGTCATCCACCGTCTTGTCGCGCTGAGCGGGGATCGTGTGGTCGTAGGCGCGCGATTGCAGCAGGTAGGCATCCCGGAACGCGCCCGTGCCCGTAACCGGGTCCATGAGCTCCTCGAATGTGCCGGCTTCGGCGATCCGCCCCTGGTCGAGGACGTAGATCAGGTCCGCGTGACGCACCGAGTGCAGCCGGTGGGTGATCAGGATGATCGTCTGGCCCTCGGCGGCGAGGTTGCGGATCTGGTCGAACACCCGCTGCTCGGCGGCCGCGTCCAGGGCGCTGGTCGGTTCGTCCACGATCAGCACCTGGGCGCCGCGAAACCGCGCCCGCGCGATTCCGATCCTCTGCCACTGGCCGCCGGAGATCTGGTGCCCGCCCTTGTAGCCGCGGGCCAGCAGCGTGGACAGGCCCCGCGGCAGCTTCGCCAGGACCTCGTCCGCACCGGCGTAGGCGGCCGCCGCCTCGATCGCGGTGTCGCTCATCGGGCCGCTGGAGCGGCCGATGCCGATGTTGACCCGGGCGGTGAACGGCCACCGGTAGAAGTCCTGGGCCACCATGGCCACCCGCCCGAAGATCTGGTCCCGGTTCGCCGTGGCCGTGTCGACGCCGCCCCACAGGATGCGGCCACACCCCGCGTCCGGCCGGTACAGGCCGCACAACAGCTTCACCAGGGTCGACTTGCCGCTGCCGTTGTTGCCCACCAGGGCGACGATCTTTCCGGTGGGAATGGTGACGTCGACCTCGCGCAGGGAGGGCTCCGGCGTGGTGCTGCCGGGGTAGGTGAAGGTGACCTTCTCGAAGCGGATCTCGTCCACCTGCTCGGGCAGGTCGACTCCGGTGGCGGGGATGGCCCGCTCGGCGGCCTCCCGGCACAGCTTCTCGAAGTCGGCGACGAACAGGGCTTCCTGGTGCAGCTCGGTGATCTGCAGAACGAGCTGGTCGAGACTGCCCGAGCCGGTGCGGATGGCCAGCACCGCGGTGCCGGCCACCGCCAGGTCCATCCCCCCGGTCCACAGCAGCACGCCCAGCACCCCGTAGGTGATGGCCGTGGCCAGCCCGGTGGCGCCGTCGGCGATCAGTCCCTTGCGCGCAGCCTCGCTCGCCATACGGGTCTGTTCCCGCTCACTGGTCTGCGCCATGCCGCGAAAGTGGGTGAGCAGGAACGGGCCGACGTCGTGGACGCGGACCTCGGCGGCGGCCTGCTGGTCGATCAGCAGCCGGCCCAGCAACTGCCCGGCACGGGCATGCTGAACGAACTGATGAAAGGAGATGTAGCGCATCTTGGCGATCGTCAGCGAACTCCACGCGCTCGGCAGCGTCATCGCGATCAGCAACGGCAAAAGCGCGGGGTGCAGGACGGTCAGCACGCCGGCCGCGGCGACCAACGAGATCAGTGAGTTGAGAACCGAGGTGCAGTACTTGACCATCCGCCGGGCCGAATCCGCCCCGTAACCGGCGGAGTCCAGCAGCCGGTGGAACTCGTCGTCCTCGATCGCCGACAGCTCCACCCGGGCGACGAGCGACAGGTACCGCTCCGTCGCCACCCGCTGCACCTTCGGCTCCAGTGCCCCGGTGGCCGACGTCGAAGCCGACCGCAGGAGGGAGCCCAGCAGCGCGGTGACGGCGACGGCCACGAGCGCGGGCGTCGCCCGCTCCAGCCGCTCGACCGTCGAACCGCCTACCAGCAGATGCCCCAGGACCGAGTTGACCGCGACCAGCCCGACCGCCTGCGCGATGCCCCGGCCCAGCTCCGCGAGCCACACGATGCGCAGTGCCCGCGCGTCGGCCTGGTGTGCCAGCCGGACCGCGACACCCACCAGCTTCGGCAGCGTGCGGGCCATCGCCCACAGGTCCAGGGCCAGCCATGCCCCCTGGTGCCGGCTCCACCCGATGTCGTACGCCAGCTCGCCGCCGAACAGCAGCTGTTCGGACTGTGAAACCTCCTGCGCGGACTCCGCCTTCGCAGCGTTTTCCCCGCTCATGCCCCCCACCTCGTATCCGGGTGTGAGGAGCGGCCGGCACGGGCCACGGGGGCGTCAACACGGCGCCCGTACGGCATCCGGGGCGAGGCGGCGAGGCGCTGCTGCTCGAACACGGCAGGGCCGTTCACGGGAGCGGGCACAGGATTCATGGCGTCCTCCAGATGAGGGCGTGAGGCGGGCCGGGCGTACTGGTGCTCTAAGAACGGTCCTGATGGGGACCCGTAACGGGTAAATCAGAGGCAGATCGTGAACGCATGTTCCCGTGGCCGGTGAAGGCCAAGGGACCGCTGTGATACGGGCGCTGTCGAACGTTCGACAGCCGGCATCACTCCTTGGAGGTATTGCGGCCTTCGTATGCCGGACCAGCGCTGTGGCGGAACCGGGCAGTGAAGCGTCCCCTCGTGACGGGACACCCGGATTTACGAACTCGGCGGCCCCGGTGAGCATGGTGGCGCGTCCGGGGGTCTGTACGTGACCGTGCACGTCGGTGACTTGTCCGCCGTGCTTCCAGGTCCGGGGGCAGCGTGCGGCACGGTACTTTCCGGGTGCCGCCCGGCTGGTTTGTCCCATGATTGATCTGGCCTGGGGTCGCATCGGCCCGGGGACGGTCCGGCACTCAGCCGTCCACGCCCTGCTCAAGGCAGGACACAGCCGACGCTCCGTCCAGCGGTGGCTCGGCATGACCTGACGACCCGTCAATCAGTTCGCCGACGCCGCGGTGCCCCAGGAGCTGTTCACTGGCCGGTGACAGAACCGGCCCTTCGTCCTCGACGACTGCAAGCCCTGCCTGGACGACCGCTGGAACGAGGGCTGCGCCAACGCGTGGAAACTGTGGGAGGAGATCGTGCGGCCCGACTGCAAGTGCACCTCACGCACCTCGCCGCCGGCCTGACCCTGCCCTGGGGCTCGGGCAATCACCTACGGCGGCCTCATCGCGGGAGTTGAGCCGGAGCCCCGCTTCGGGAGGCATCCGAGCCGCCCTGGAAATCGGACCCCATGCGTTCCTGGGCATACCTGAGGAAGCGGTTCTCCAGCGGTTTCACCGTCGGGCGAAGGGCCTGTCCATGGCCGCCCGGCGAGGGGGCGGCGGGTCCCGCGCCGGCGGACCGGAGGGCGGGCGGGGCGATCCACTCCCCGGTCATGGGAAGGTGGGCGGCCGCGAAGACGGGCCGGGCGGCGGGTTCGAGGCGGGCGAGGCCGACGGCCATGCCCTGCGGGTCGCCGTTGGTGCTGGAACGGTAGGGCCGGCGATCAGGAGGGGCAAGGGCCTGTCGGTCACGGGGCGCTACGATACATGCAGAAGCGTGCAAGAACAGGAGAGAGTGCGCATGCTGGCTGCTGAACGACGCGACTACCTGCTCGGTTTGCTCACCCGCGAGGGCAAGATCGTCGCCAAGGACGTCGCCGCCGAACTGGGCATCTCCGAGGACAGCGTGCGGCGCGGCCTGCGCGATCTCGCGGCCGAGGGGCTGTGCCAGCGGGTCTATGGCGGCGCGCTGCCCGTCTCCCCGGCGGTGGTGGACTATGCCGCCCGGCAGAGTGTGGCCCTGGACGGCAAGCAGAAGGTCGCTTCGGTGGCCGCGGGGTTGGTACGGCCGGGCGGCACGCTGATTCTCGACGGTGGAACCACCGCCCTCGCCGTAGCCCACGCGCTCCCGCGGTACCTCGCCTGCACTGTGATCACCCACAGCCCGACGATCGCCGCGGCCCTGCTCGACCATCCGCAGGCGGAGCTCTTCCTGCTCGGGGGCCGCGTCTTCAAGCACTCGGCGGTCGCCTGTGGTGCCGCCGCAGTCGAGGCGGCGCAGAACGTCTCCGCCGACCTCTGCCTGCTCGGCGTCACCGGCGTGCACCCCGAGGCGGGACTGACCACCGGAGACGCCGAGGAGGCGGCGATGAAGCGCGCCCTGTCCGCGCGGGCCGCGGACACCTGCATCCTCGCCTCCTCCGAGAAGATCGGCACGGCCTCGCAGTTCCGTGTCCTGCCTTGGGAGAAGGTCAGCGGACTGATCACCGATGCCGATCCCCATGACACGGTCATCGGTCAGCTCAAGGCGCTCGGCGTGGAGGTCATCGCGGCCAACTGACGGCCGAACACAGGACCTCGGAACGGCGGGAACGCCCTCTGGGGTGCGAACCCGACAGGGAACCGAACAGTCTCCACTCGCCGTACCTCCCGCGGCGGGGTTCTGCCTCAACTTCCGTGGTACGAACCGTCGATCGCTGAGCCAGTAGGGCGGACGCGGGAAATCCGCAGGCCGGCGAGTCGACCCGATGCCGGGGACGAGCGAGGACGGTACACCGTCACAGAGGTTGAACCGGAACCCGGAGTGGTGAACACCTGCTGCCCGTTCCGGGGCTCTGCCACAGACTCGGGAGAGCGGCCGTGGAAGGCTGCTGACACGGCATCACCTTGCGGAGCAGCTCGACTCCGGCTCGCCCGTAGAGCTGCCTCTTGATCTTCTCGATGCGGTTCGTGACGCCCTCGGTGCTGCCGGAACTCCAGTCGACGGCGCCGATGTCACCGCCCTCACCCCGCCCTCAGCGGCACGGTCCCTCGGGGCCCGTCCGGTGGCGCTGCGGACACTCTGGCCGGGAGACCCACCAGGCCCGCTCCGGACAACCCCGACGGCGTGATGCCCGAAACGCCGACCGTGACTTTCGCCGCGGCGACGAAGGCATCCCCGGCAGTACAAGGAGCACTCTTGCGGCAATTCACTAAACCGATTACTTAACTGTCGTATCAGGATAGACAACGTTGTCGTCATCCGGCACAGTCGGCACCACGGCCGCACAGGCCACGGGAACGGGCACGCCGGGAGGCCGACGAACGGATCGTCGGTGCGTGGTTCGCGTTCCGGCCCCGAGCCCGCGGCGAGAACCTCCCCTTCATTGTGAGAGCCGGCCACGTCCAAGGAGACAGCCATGCACAACCCTGTCGTGAACCGCCGTTCGTTCGTCCTCCTCGGCGCCACGACCGCCATGGCGGCGGCGGGCGCCGGGATGCCCATGGCCTCGGCGGCGACCCCCGCCGTGGCGCCGGCCGGTGCGCCGACGCCCGTCCGGATCGTCGACGACCAGGCGACGAGCGCCACGCGCGCACTGTTCGCGTACCTGATGCGGCAGCAGGGCAAAGGCATCCTCTTCGGCCACCAGCACGCCCTGTCCTACGGTTTCACCTTCACCACGCAGGACGGCAAGGCGTCCGACACCAAGGCGGCGGTGGGCGACCACCCCGCGCTGTTCGGCTGGGACACCCTGATCCTCGACGGTGACGAGCGCCCCGGCAGCAAGGACGCGACCGAGGCCGGGAACATCGCCGCGCTCAGCCGGTGCATCCGGCAGGCGGACGCCTGCGGGGGGATCAACACGCTCAGTGCGCACATGCCGAACTTCGTCACCGGCAAGGACTTCTACGACACATCGGGCCGTGTCGTCGGCCAGATCCTCCCCGGAGGCACGAAGCACGCGCAGTTCAACGCCTTCCTCGACCGCATCGCGAAGGCGGTCAAGGGCGCACGGCGGCCGGACGGCACCCCGATCCCGGTCATCTTCCGGCCCTTCCACGAGAACAACGGCGGCTGGTTCTGGTGGGGCGCCGGCCACACCACCTCGGCGGAGTACATCGAAATATTCCGCTACACGGTCGAGTACCTGCGGGACACCAAGGGCGTCCGCAACCTGCTCTACTCGTACTCGCCCAACTCCAGCTTCGGCGGCGACCCGACGGGCTACCTCAAGACCTACCCGGGCGACGGTTACGTCGACGTCCTCGGCTACGACGCCTACGACAGCTCCGCCGGATCGGACGCCTGGCTGGAGAGCCTGGTGAAGGACCTGGCGATGGTGGTCCGCCTGGCCGGGGAGAAGGGCAAGGTCCCGGCCTACACCGAGTTCGGCGAGAGCGGGGAAGAGGGCCGGAACCCGCAGTGGTTCACAAAGCTGCTGGGCGCCATCAAGGCGGACCCGCTGGCCCGCCGGGTGACCTACATGCAGACCTGGGCGAACTTCGGGGGCAGCACCCGGTCCTACGTGCCGACCCCGGGCCACGCCTTGCACGCGGACTTCGTCCAGTACGCCCAGGACCCCTGCACCGTGTTCGCCGGTGACCTGCGAGGCGTGTACGCCGCGCGCACCACCGCCGTCCGGAACGCCCCCTTCATGCACCTCGTGACCCCCACGGACCGGCAGCGCCTGACGAGCCCCGAGAGCACCGTCCGGGTGCGGGTCACGCACGCGACGGCGGGCCGGGTCACCTACTCGGTGAACGGCGGACGCGCCCGACGGCTCCGGCTCGACGCCGACGGCTTCTACTCCGGTGACTGGTCGATCGACCCGGCCTGGCTGGACAACCGGTCGGTGACCCTCTCGGTGGACGCCCGGGTGAACGGCAGGACCCTCACCGACTCGGCCCTGGTCCTCCTCGGCGAGGTCGCCCCCCTGCCCGCCGGATGGATCGACGACTTCGAGGGGTACGCCGGGGACGACGCCACCCTCAGCGAGGCGTACAGCCACGTCAACGCCAACACCACGACCCTGTCGGCCGGCCACAAGGCCTCGGGCTCGTACGGGCTGGCCTACTCGTACGACTTCAGCAGCGCCGGGTACACCGGCGTCGGCAAGTCGGTCGACGCGGACTGGACCGCCTTCTCGTCGCTGGCGCTGTGGCTGCAGGGCGACGGTTCGGCGAACGGCGCGACGCTCCAGATCGTGTCCGGGGGCGCCTATTTCGAGTACGGGATTCCGCTGTCCGACACCGACGGACGGGAGATCCGGGCGCCGTTCAGCGAGTTCAAGCCCGCCCCCTGGGACACGGCGCACGCCGGGGAGGTGCTGGATGCGGCCCACCTCGCCAAGGTGGCGACGTTCAACCTGTACCTCGGCCACGGCAGCGGCGCCCCGGCCAAGGGTGTCGTGTACGTGGACAACATCAGGGCCGAATGACCGCCGCCGGCCGAGCAGACGGAGGTGCGCACCGGGTGCCGTTCCGGCATTGAAGCGGGTGCTCCCGACGTCTGGAGGCTGTCGCGCATGGGCGCGATTTCTCCCGTGAGTGCCAGGCCGTGGGGGCGGTGATGCCGAGCGTGGCACTGGGAACGTCCGTTGCCCTTGAGCCGGCGGTCCCGCAGAATGTACGGATCGAGAAGGGGCCACAGGACGGTTCCGTCAGATGAGCGGGGGGCGCATGAGCGTCATTGTCTCCGTGCTGGTTGTGTCGGCAGCTGTGATCGGGGCGTGCTTGGTTGCACTGTGGCGCAGGGGCGGCACGGGAGAGCGCGGGGCAGTGGAGCGTGGCGCTGCCGGCCACGATTTCGCACGAGGGCTGGGCACGGTGAGCAATTCGGGTCAGAACGCAGGGCCTTTCGGGTTCTGAGCCCCCACACCATGATCCACCGTCCGATGGTTTTCGAAGACGGCCCCTGGCAGGTGCGACAGGTGTGGTGGTTTCGCCGGTTCGGATGAAGTCCCGGCGGCAGCCGGACCGCAGGGGCTGCTGCCGGGACAGCCGCGGCAGGAGGTCGCTTCCGCGGATGACGCGGGGGCAGGAAGGCGGTCAGGGAGCGGTTACTTTGAACTGCGTGACCCGGATGGAGCCGCCGAGAGTCCCGGTGGTGAAGTTGAAGAGGGCGTAGCGGTAGCCCATGAAGAACTGCCAGGCGTTGTTCAGGGTGAACGCGGGCCCGAACACGGTGAAGTTGGTGCCGTCGGTGCTGTAGGAGAACCTGGCGGTACGGTTCGCCCCGGGGGTGATGTCGGCGTTCACGCGAAGCCAGATCCGGCTGCCCGAGACGCCGGCGCCCGCACGGTGCCGGTGCCGGTGGTGTTCCAGTTGGTGTCCATGGTCAGGCCGTCGACCATGACCACGCGGGTGCCGCTGCTGTCGCGCATGAGGCCGATGCAGGCGGAGGAGTCACGCAGCAGGGCCAGACCCGCCCGGTCCCCGTCCCGCATCCCCGCGTACTCCAGCAGCGCCGTCGCAGTGGAGGTGGGTCCCGGAATGCGGTGGGTGAGGGTGTTGCGGGCCCAGTACAGGTCGCTGGTGACGGTCGCGGTGCTCAGCGTAAGACCGTTGCCCGCCGACCACTTGCTGTTGTCAGGGTTGTGGTTCCACTCCCATTTCGGAGCCAGGGACGGCCGGGTGAAGTAGTCGACCCCCGTCATGGGTTCGACCGCGCGGGGCGGAGTGGGGACGGTGGGGCTCGGATACGAGCTGCCCCACGCGTTGTTGACGAGCTGGACGACGGGCCAGCCGTCGGAGGTCCAGGTGACCGGGGCCAGGACGGGGATGCGGCCGCCGGGGTAGGCGTCGACGAACGCCATGTAGTACCACGCCCCGTATGAGGTCTGGACGAGTCCGCCCTGGTGGGGCACCCCTCCGCCGCTGACCGGGCCGGGCAGGTCGAGCAGCACCTGCCGGAGCCTGTAGGGCCCGAAGGGTCCGCTCGTCGACTTCAGGATGTACTGGCCGTTGGCGGGGCGGGTCAGGAAGATGTAGTAACTGCCGTTGATCTTGTAGAAACGGGAACCCTCCAGAGTCCCGATGCTGGACGGGGTGCTGAAGACCTGCTGGGTACGGACCTGGGTGCGGCCGTCCGCGGAGAGCTGCGCCACGTGGATGGTGGTGTTGCCGTACGCCACGTACAGGGTGTCGTCGGTGTCGACGAGCATGCCCGCGTCGTAGTAGGCGGTGCCGATCGTGGTCAGCCGGCTCCAAGGCCCTTCGACGGACGGGGCCGTGTACAGGTAGGTCTTGGCGAAATCGATCTGGCCCACCCAGTAGAACGTCCTGTTGGACGGGCGGTACGCCAGTGACGATGCCCAGATGCCCCGGACGTATCCGCGGGCGCCGTTGAGGTCGTACTTGGAGCCGAAGTCCAGCACCGGCACCGAGTGGCCGGCTAACTCCCAGTTCACCAGGTCGTACGAGCGCAGGATCGGCGCGCCGGGCGAGTAGTGCATGGTCGAGGCCGAGCAGTAGTACGTGCCGCCCACGCGGATGACGTCAAGGTCCGCGAAGTCCTGCCAGAGGACGGGGTTGGCGTAGGTGGTGGCCAGGGCCGAGGAAGGCGTCGCAAGCCGCGCGGCGGACGCCTGCCCGGCCGTCGCGGCGGGCAGCACGCCTCCCGCCAGCAGGCCGGTGCCCGTCGCGAGGACGGCACGGCGATTCACGGAATGATGAGTCCATGACATATGTGGGTGCTCCTTGTGACGTCGAGGGCCGGAGGGGAGGGGTGGGTCTTTGCGTCCATGCGTTCGTCATTTCGAACGCACTTCGGTTACTCGGACACTTAGGATCGTGGACAGCACCTGGGGTGCGTCAACCCCCCTGCATCATTCGGCGAGTACATCGAAATTATTTCGCTCACCCGGCGATGACGGTACGCCACCCACTCGGCCGCACCCCATCTCGGGTGCCGAACATCCTTGCAGCTCAAACCCATGCTGCTTGTGCACGACCATCGCAGTCCGCAACGAACGGCGCACTGCGTCTGTCGCGGAATCTCGGCTTCGGTCTTTATCGGTCGCGCCGACTGCTGTGACATCACAGCGAAACATTCGGGCGATCCGGCGATTATTTCAGCCTGTTGTGGAGCACACCCGATAAGACCGATGTCCGCGGTGCTGCTGGAGTCGTATACGAAACATCGGCCGGAAGTCCCTGATGAAACCGCCGGGGGATTGCTCCGGGGAAGTTGCGATGAGCCTGTTCTGACTGGCCGCGGTCGGTGTGGTGACGACCGTCGTCATGGCGGTGCTCACGCCGCACGTGTTCCGTTGAGTTCGCGCACGGCACGGTTCTGCCGCTCCACCACTCCCGCGACAACC
>NZ_JBSFUB010000124.1:0-17152 GCF_053591575.1 Streptomyces altiplanensis
CTGTACCAGGGCCGGAGCTTCCACAACCTGGACAACTTCGAGATCCCCGACTCCACCTTCGCCACCAGCTTCGCCCGCTCCTGCAGGCCGCTGTGCGGTCACGGTGACCGGGACGTGAGCGGAAGTCCCGAGGCGCATGACACGGCGGGGAAGGACGGGAAAGAACCGAGTCCTTCACGGAGACTCCGGCACAGAGCCGGACGGGCCCGGGGGAGTGCCGGAGGGCCGGCGCGAGGGTTAAGGTCGGGGCGGTGGGCCCCGCGGGGGCGGCGCCCGGTCGGGGAGATGCTCGTGGCGCGAGAATGCTGGTTCTGCGGGAGTGAAGCCACGCACCCGTGGCACGACCGTGTCATCGGATTCCACCAGGGCGTCGATCACGCTCTGACCCCCTGGATCGTGGTCGTCCGCACCACGTGGCGAAGAGAGACCCTCCTGGTGCCGCGCTGTGCGCGTTGCCACGGCGGCCACAGGATCGAACAGGCCCTGATGGCGCTCTCCGTCGCCGCGGTGATCGCGTACGCCGCCAGTGGTCACTTGGACAAGCTCCTCGGGATCCTGCCGAGCACACCGGGCGGCAGGGTCCTCGCGGCGGTATGGGCGGTGGTGGTCTGCCTCCCCACGCCGGCCTGGATCGCGGTCAGGCAGGCGTGGTTGCCCTGGGAACGCCTTGCCCCCCGCTGCCTGCGCTACGCCCGCCACCACCCCGAGGTGCTGCAACTGAGCGAGGACGGCTGGCGGTTCAGGCCGGGGCCCTTCCCCCATTGGCAGAACCCCAAGGACTCGTACGCCCACCCGCCGTCCAACAGACCTCGGCGGTTGGCGGGAGCGATCACCGCTCTGCTCGGTTTCGCCTCCTTCGTCACGACCATCGTCCTGTACCTGCGGGGCGGCAGCGAGTTGGCGGGAGGGTTCCTGCTGGCCGCCGGCGGTCTGTTCTTCCTCTCGTCGAAGATCGACCCGAGAACCTGAACGAGGACAGCCCCCCCCGACGCTGCCGCGTCCTCCGCCGCGGTCACATCCTCCGCCGCGGTCACATCCCCCGCCGTGGCCGCGTCCCGGCGGCGCGGGGCGTCCACGGGGCACGGCAGGCAGTAGCGGCAGGGCTCGCGCAGCACCGTTCCGCAGGGGCCGGTGACCGACGGGTGCCGGTCGCCCCGGCCGGCCGCGGGGCGGGCGACGCCGCGCTCCGGGGCGAGCCGGTGGCCGGTCAGCCGGTGCACCGCCTCCGCGTCCGAGCGGTGGGCGTCGGTGGCGAGAACCGTGCCCGGAGCCGGACGCCCGGCGACCGGGGTGCCGCCGCCCCGCCCGCACCGGCGCTCCGGTGCGCCGTCGGCACACAGCGAGACCAGGGTGCGCCGGACGGTGACCTCGGCCGCGCCGGGGGCGGCGGCGATGTGCGCGGTGCCGGGCGGGCGCTCGTCCGGCACCAGCAGGCCCGGGTCCACGGCCAGGGCTATCCGGGCGCGTACCGCGTCGAGGCGGACAGCCGGCAGACGCCGTTCAGCTCGGGGGCGGTGAGGCCGGTTGCCCCGGCCCCTCCCGTCGGCCTCGCCCGCTTCCCGCAGACCCGCACGGCGGTCTTCCCCGAACTGCACCTGTGCGGCAGCTCGCCGGGCTCGCCGGGGATCTGGACGCCTGGCTGCCACCGGGCACGGTGTACGAGCGAGGGCCCCAGGGGCAGCTGTTCAGCACCGCCGTAACCTTCGCCCCGGATTCTCCCCGGAGGGCCGTCCGGCGGCCTCGTACCGCAAGGTCTTTCCCCGGCGGCCCAGCGAACCCTACGGTCCGGGGGACGACCGGTTCGTGGTCTTCGGCGTCCCCGGCACCGGGCGGACCGGGTTCGCGATCTGTTACGACGTCCCTGCTCGGCCACCTCTTCCTCCCGATGATCACCTGGCTCATCGGTGGGCGTACCCGCAGGCGCGGCTCCCCGGCGTGCCGTTCCGGGGGCGGACCGTCGCCTTCACGTTCGTCAACGTCGCGGCCCTCGCCACCTGCGTGCGCATGCGCCGCGACGGAGGCGGCCCGAGCCCGCTGTCGTACGTCGTCGCACCCGCGGCCGGTGCGGTGGTGGATCTTTACCTGCTGTACGGCCTCGACGGCAAGGCGCCCACCCCGGGTCCCGTCCGGCCGGGGCTCGGCGTGGCGCACCTCACCTGCCTCACCCGCATGTTCCGCCGTGTTCCGCGTTCCGCCGCCGGAGAGGTCGTCCACCGAGGCGGAAGGCCGCTCTGCGGGGGAGAGGGGCCGCGCAAGGCCGGGAACGCGGCGTAGAAGGCCCGTACGCGGCCGCTGCGGGCTCGACGGGGACTTCCCGGCCCCCGCGGGCCCGGACGGACAACGCCGACGGCCCCGCTCCGCCGCCTGAACGGCTGGGGGAGCGGGGCCGAGGACGCGGGCCTTCTAGTAAGGGCCGTTCACATTGTCGATCGAGCCGTACCGGTCGGCGGCGTAGTTGCACGCGGCGGTGATATTGGCGACCGGGTCGTAACTGTCCGTCGACGTACCGGGCACGTGATAGGCCTGGAACGTCGGCTGGATCACCTGGAGAAGACCCTTGGACGGGGTGCCGGCGACGGCATTGGAGTCCCAGTTGTTGATTGCCCTCGGGTTGCCCGAGGACTCGCGCATGATGTTCCTGTGAATTCCCTCATACGTGCCGGGAATACCGTGCTTGGCCATGACGGCCAGCGATTCCTTGATCCAGCCGTCGAGGTCGTTGGAATAAGACGCTGTTTCCGCGGCGGGGGCGTCGCTTTCGGCGGCCAGTGCGGTCTTCCGCTCGGAACGGTCGGCCCGGTCGGAGGACGCCGGCGTCTTGGCCTCGGCCTCGGTCTTGGCCTCGGTCCCCCTGGTGATCGTCAGCTCGAGGCCGGGACGGATCAGCGAGGGGTTGGCGCCGACGGCCGCCCGGTTGTCCTGGTACAGCTTCTTCCAGCCGCCGGCCACGGAGTGGTCACCGGCGATCTTGGAGAGCGAGTCGCCCGACATCACGGCGTAGATGACGGAGTCGGCCTTCTCGGCGGCGGCCTGCGGTGCCGCGCCGGCGGAGGTCGCGCC
This sequence comes from Streptomyces altiplanensis, assembly GCF_053591575.1. Lineage (NCBI taxonomy): Bacteria > Bacillati > Actinomycetota > Actinomycetes > Kitasatosporales > Streptomycetaceae > Streptomyces > Streptomyces altiplanensis. Next base: position 3,061 of record NZ_JBSFUB010000124.1, read on the forward strand.
GATGAGCGGGAGGACGAGTGCGGCGCCTCCCGTACCCGCGGCGATGAAGCCCCGAGTGAGTGAGCCGTACTTGGAACGACGGTGCTTACCCTTTGCGGGCATGGTGAATTCCTCTCCGTCGCCTGCGAGGTGAGCTGTCGGGTTCGGGCTGGAGATGCCCGGCCGCATGTGAATGCGACTTCACCCCAAGCCGTTCCGGAATTCCGGATCGGCGGCTTACCTGGGTCCCCCGCTCCTGCCGTACGTGAGTAGGTGTGGTTTCCGGACGGCGGCAGGATTCGGCGGTCCACCCGGATTGACGGTGACCGTAAGCGAGAGAGGCCGGGCGGAACAAGCTCTGATATTGCCCCGCAAGATCCATGTCGAGGTTCCGGGCGGAGAAAATGCCGTCGCGCGCCTTGAGCGGGAACTCAACTTTCTTTCTGTGGGCCGGAACTGTGCCCTCCGACGCTTCGATCATGCCGTTGAAGGCCGTGACTCATATCACTTGGGGCGCTCCGTCGATCAGGAATGGGTGCGCAACCGCCCCAACAGGCATACGACATGGCATGTCATGGGGGCATTTAGTCCGATATGGAAATGTGGAGCTTCGAGGCTCCTTCCGGTCGGCTCCAGCCGTTACGGCCCTCCCCCGCACGCGCGAAAAGCACGGGCAGTGGACCGGAGGGCACCGCCACCAGATGTGATGCCGACCGGCGTTCCCCGGCCGGCGGCAGCGGGCCGGGCTTCGACGCCGCGGCACCTCGGCGGGGAGAGGTAGCGGTCCGCGCGCAACACCGGCCCCGAATAGCCCAGTTCGGCTGCCACCGCCTCGAAGCGGACCGGCTTCCAGCCGGTCCATGCCTTGGCGCACTCCTCCCACAGGTGCGGCACCGAGCGCGCGGGAGGTCGAGGCAGGCGTCCAGAGGCTCCGGCAACGGGTCGTCAGGCCCCTTGAGCCCGGCGGGATTCCCTTCGGTGCAGGCGATTCGGCGCAAGCGGGGTGACAGTCCTGCGGCCGTTCCTTGCCGACCTCGTACGCTTGCACGCGCTCGGTCGTGCGGGCACGCCCGCACCGGGCGGCGGCCGACGCCTCGGCTTCTCCAGGCCCGGGTGAGCGGCGACGGACCGCTCCGGGAAGGGGAGTTCACCGTCCGGGTGGCCCGGTACGCCGGTGGGGAAGAAGCCGTCCGGCTCCCCGTGCTCCTCCCGCCCCGGCAGGCCCCGGTACGGGATCGCCTCCTCGGGGAGCAACCTGGGGCCGGGTGCGGCCGTCGAACCCGGCATGCGTACGGGCCCGCAGGCCGCTCCGAACGGGAAAACGCCCCGGTCGCGCCCTAGCATCACGGGCATGCTCACACTGCTGCACACCTCGCCCGTCCACGTCCCCGTCTTCGACGCGCTGCGCGACCGTGACCACCCCGGCCTCGAAATGCGCCACGTGGTGCACGAGGAACTGCTGGCGAGGGCCCGCTCCGGCGGGCCCGGCGCCGCTGACTCCGCGATCGCCGCGGTGCTCGCCGCGGCCGTCGGCGAGGGCGGGACCACGGCCGTGCTCTGCACGTGCTCCACCATCGGTGCGACGGCGGAGGCGTACGGCGCGCGGCTCGGCGTCCCCGTGCTGCGCGTGGACCGCCCGATGGCGGCCGCCGCCGTCGCCGCCGCGCCGGAGCGCGACACGGTCCGCATAGCGGTGGTCGCCTCGGTGGACAGCACCTTCGGGCCCACGTGCGACCTGATCAGGGAGGAGGCGGACGCGGCGGATCGGCGGGCCGACATCCGTACCGTGCGGGCCGAAGGTGCGTGGAAGCGCTTCGAGGACGGCGACCGGGACGGCTACCTGGACCTCGTCGCCCGGGCCGTCGACGCGGTCACCGGAGTGGACGTGGTGGTGCTGGCCCAGGCGTCCATGGCGGACGCGGCCGCCCGCACCCGCGACGACCGCACCGCCGTGCCCGTGCTCTCCAGCCCGGGGCCCGGTCTGCGCGCGGCGGCGGCGGCCGTCCGGCAGGGGTGACGGCGCCCGCCGGTACCGATTATTCCGTTTTGCCCGTACCCGGATGTGTGACCCCGGCGGGCGGGGGCAGCCGCAGAGGGAGAAAGTGGGTCTTGACCCCGTCGCACGACAGGCAGGAGGCCAGCCATGACCCATCCGTACCCGGACCCCGTACCGCCGTCGCCGATCCCTTCCCCCGGCCCGCCCGGCCCCGACCCGGGCCCCCTGCCGGGTCCGGGACCCGGCCCGGTGCCGGTTCCGCCGGAGCCGGGGCCCGATCCGATCCCGAAGCCTCCGGGGCCCGAGCCCGTACCCGATCCCGAGCCGGCCCCGGGACCCACGGGGATCTGATCGGCGGGCGGGCACTGCCGGCCGGCCGCCGCCCTGAGGGTCCTGAGGGTGTGGAACGAACCCTCGCGGTCGGTGCGCCGGTAGGCGTGCGCCCCGAAGAACCCGAAGAAGCCGCGCTGCCCCTGGGCGAGGGCCGCGGGCAGCCGCTCCGCGCGCAGCGCGTCGTAGTACGCCGGCGCCGCCGAGAAGCCCCGCGTCAGCACACCCGGCGGCGCGGCAGCCACCGCGCGCCGGCCACCATGCGCGGCACCGGCCTCCTCGGCGAACCCCTGGCCGGAGAGCAGGCTCGGCAGACCGGGTCCGGCGTCGTACGCGGCCCTGATCCGGTCGGGGAACCCCGCCCGGACGACGCGGCCCGCGCCCAGTCCGATCGGCATCTCCAGCGCGCGGCCCAGGACCACCGCGCGCGGTGGCTCAGGCCGCTGTCCGCTCCACGGGGATCCACAGCTCCGCGTCCGCCTGTGTCCCGTCCTGCGACAGCCGGGTCCGCAGGATCTCGGGCCCCGGCCGGCTCCGGTAGGGATTGGACGGGAACCACTGCGTGAACACGTCCCGCCACAGGTACTGGAGCGTCCGCGGAAACGGCCCGGAGCTTTCGAAGACGGCCCATGTCCCGGCCGGGACGGTGAGCGCGTCCATGTCCTCGGGCACCGCGGCGCGGGTCACCACGCCGTGGTAGTAGTCGAGTTCGGTTCCCTCGGCGCGGCTTTCGTCCAGGTCGTAACTCACCGAGATGATCCCCTCCGGCTCCTGGTCGGACAGACTCTCGATGCGCTGCAGCGTCTCCTGGCCGATCCCCCGGATGAAGGCGGCAATGGCCGGGTTCGCTCCCTCATGCACGAGCGGGACACGCGCCTTCCTGCCGACCACACGGAACTCGTCCTTCTCCACGATCTTGTACTGCATGCTGCTGCTCCCTTCGACGATGAGGCGGAAGGACATCCGTGGCTGGGACTGCAGGCGCGCACCGGTCCGCCTGGCCTCGCCGGGACCGACACCGTGCATGACGCGGAACGCACGCGCGAACGCCTCCCCCGAGGTGTAGCCGTAACGCACCGCGACCTCCAGCAGCGTCCGCTCCCCGCTCAGCACCTCGGCACCCGCGACCGTCAGCCGCCTGCGCCGGACGTACTCCGAGAGCGGGATCCCCGCCAGCGCGGAGAACAGCCGCCGGAAGTGGTACTCCGACGTCACCGCGATCCGCGCCAGGTCGGCCACCTCGATCCGCTGATCAAGGTGGCACTCGATGTGCTCCATGGCCTGGTTCAGCCGCTCCAGCACCCCGGCCTCCTTCCCTTTCGGTCACTCACGTTAGGAAGGACCCACCCTGCCGGACCCGACATCCTGTGCCCGGTCCGGTCGGGTACGACAGCGCCCGACGGCCCGCGCACACCACACCTGCACCCACCACGACGAGGGGCGCGGGCGCCGTGATCAATGCATCCGACGCCTTCCGCGCCGGGCTGCACGCCGGCCTGGCCCAGGTCTTCGCGCTGCTCGCCGACGCCGAGCTCACCCCCCCCCGGATCGCCGCGCGCATCCCGCTCGCCCGCCCTGAGCCCGGCGGTCTCCGCCGAGCCGCCGGGCTCGCCGGACACCGCGCAGTGGGTCCCGGCCCCGACGTGACCGCCACCCTGCTCACCGCGCTCGTCGGTGAACTGCCCTCCCGGAGCCACCGGTTGGCCCTGGAGACCGGGCGCCCACGCCCTGATGACGACCGAGACCCCGCTGGGCGAAGTGGCCGGCGACGGCCGGGCCGCCGAGATGTTCGAGTGACTGCGGGAGCTGCCGTCCAGCGAGTGCGGAAGGCAGGGCCTGTCCCCGCCCGACCTGGTCGGTGAGGTCCTGGGCCACGACTTCCGCCGGCGCGACCCGGGCGACCACGCGCGCATGCACGTCCGCACCGGCCACTGTCTGCTCGAACGCGCCAAGTCCGCCTCCGAGGCGGATGCGGATGCGGAGGCGAAGGGCACAAGCTGCTGTGCGGACTACTGGGGCGCGGGGAGTTCGGAGGCGCCTCCGGCACGCAGCACCCCACGGTCCACCGCGCCGGTCCACCGCGTGTGTGATCCGCTCCGGCTCCACGGCCGTTGTCACCACTGGGGCCCGGTTCCCGGCCGAGGGTGACAGCGAGAGCCGTTCGGGCCGATCGCCCCGCGTATCCGGCCGGCCGGCAGCCGCGACGGGCAGTCACGCAGCGCCTGCCCCCGCCGGTGCTTCCCACCGAGGCCGTACGCCTCGGTCACCGGCTCTCCGGTGTCTGCCGTTGTCCCCGGTCTCTTCTTGCTGCCTGCCTGCCTGCCCGCATCGTGTGCAGGGCGGGCATCGGTGCCGTCATGGTTCAGGAGGTGAACGGTACGGCGTCGGCCGGGTTGGTGTGCCAGTTGGTCGTGAGGGGCTTGTCGACGAGGATGCTGCCGGCCTTCAGGGAGATGGGGTTGGGGTCGGCCTCGCTGACGGAGGCGATGATCGTGCTGTACTCCGTGCCGGTGTCGCTGTTGGTGCTCTTCGGTGTGACACCCGCGTACACCGTCTTGCCGCCGGTGAGGGTGATCTCCTCGCCCGCGACCTGCTCGGCGGGGCCGGCCTGGGTGCCGCCGGAGCCGAAGGCGAAGACGGGCAGACCGGCGGGCAGCACACAGGTGATGCCGGACTTGGCCTTGACGCTGACCTGGTAGTAGCCGCCGGCCTGCGTCATCGGCTTGGCGGACCACTGGAGGTCGTTGGTGCCGCAGCTCTGGCCGTAGCCGGACTTGTCGCCGGTGCCGGAGCCGCCCGCGGACGACGAGGACTTGTCCTTGGCCTTGCCGCCGTTGCCGGCCGTCGACAGGCTGGTCTTCGCGGCGCTGTCGGCCTTGTCGCCGTTGTCGCCGTTGCCGCCGTCCTGTGCGGCGCTCGGCGTGCTCGTGGCAGTGGTGGCCGTGGCTGCGGGAGTGCCGGAGGAGGCCGTCCCGGTCTTGTCGGCGGCCTCGGTCGAACCGCCTCCGCAAGCGGTCATGAGCAGTCCGGCGCTCAGGGCGGCGGAGACGGCGAGGGCGGTGCGCAGGCGGCGGTTCATGACGGGTGTTCCTCTCGGTCGGTGAGCGGGCCGCAGCGTGTTCTGCGGTTCCGTGTTCTCCACCAGTACGACGGCTGACTTCGCCGACAGGTTCGATCATGGATCTGATCAAGACACCCTCGTCACGACGCTGTGACAAACGAAGCCCGGCTCCTTCGTACGGCTCGGCGCAGCGCGCCCTGCGACTGGACCCCTCCGTCGTCGCGCTCGTCGTGCGCGCACTGACAGTCCTGGCACGCTCCGTCGCGCACCAGGACGAGGCAGCCGAGACGTTCACCGCGCTGGAGGCGGACACCATCATGGACGCGAACCATCGTGTGGAAGCCGCTCAGGAGCTGGCCTCGCTGGAGGGGCACCGTGAGGAGGGCATCGCCCTCCTCACCCCCCTCGCCGACGACACCTCCGTGGACGGCTGGGACCGGACGCCGGCGGCCGCGGCCCTGGCCAAACTCGGAGAGCGAGGCTCGGCGGCGCTCCTCGCCGCGTTCGCCGACGACACGACCCGCGACAGGTGGCACCGGTCAAACGCTGCGGCTTCCCTGAACACTCTCGGTCTTTACCGGGTCCGGCGGTGACCCGCGTGAGCCGCGCGGCGGTTTCCGGATTCCGGCCCGCTCCGGCCCGGCGTGGTGGGAAGCTGACGGCAGACCGGCGGAGGGGTGGTCAATATGCCACCGGCAGGGGAGAGTTCGGCGTACTGACCCTTGTCACGGCCCACAGGGGGCCGTACTTTTGCCGATTGCCACGTGTCCGTCGTGTGAGTGGGGGAACTGAGCCATGGCCGCATCCGGTCGACACCGCCGGTACCAGCCGAGCCGTATCAACCGTGCGTCGCTGACGGTCACGGCCGGCGGAGCCGGGATAGCCCTGCCGCTGGTCGCACCGGCATCGGCGGAGGCGGCGTCGGTGGACGTCTGGGAGAAGGTCGCGGCCTGCGAGTCGACCGACAACTGGAAGATCAACACGGGCAACGGCTATTACGGCGGGCTTCAGTTCAAGCAGTCCACCTGGCAGGCGTACGGCGGTACGGCTTACGCCCCGCGCGCCGACCTCGCGACCAAGGACCAGCAGATCGCCGTCGCGGAGAAGGTGCTCAAGGGGCAGGGGCCGACGGCCTGGCCGCTGTGCTCGGTGCAGGCGGGCCTGACCCGCGGCGGCGGCGCGCCGGACATCAGCACGGGGCCGAAGACGGAAAAGCCCGAGCGGTCCAAGGCGGAGGCCGGGAAGGCGTCGGCCCCCAACGCGCCCGAGACGAAGGGCTCGGCGAAGGCCAGGACGTACACCGTCGACGACGGTGACACCCTCTCGACCATCGCGGACACCGAGAACGTCAAGGGCGGTTGGGAAGGTCTGTACGCCGCGAACCGCAAGGTCGTCGGCAGCGACCCCGACCTGATCCATCCGGGCCAGCGGCTGGTCCTGCGCGGCGCGCAGAAAGCCGCGCCGGGCACGGGGACGGGAACCGGCAGACGGGCCGAAGCCGAGCGAGCCCGGGCCACCGCACCACCCAAGCGGGACAGCAAGGCCGGCCGGGACAGCAAGGCCGGCCAGGAGAACAAGGACAGCAAGGTCAGCAGGGCCGGCAGGACATCGGGGCTCTCCGCCCCGGTGGACACCGGCCCCAGTACGCCCTACCGCGCGGCCGGTTCCTCCTGGTCCAGGGGCTACCACACCGGGGTCGACTTCCCGGTGCCCACCGGCACCGCCGTGAAGTCCGTCGCTTCCGGCAGGGTCGTCTCGGCCGGCTGGGGCGGTGCGTACGGCTACCAGGTCGTCGTCCAGCACACCGACGGCAAGTACAGCCAGTACGGGCACCTCTCGGCGCTCACCGTGCGCGAGGGCCAGAAGGTGGGCGTCGGCCAGCGCATCGGCCGCTCCGGTTCCACCGGCAACAGCACGGGCCCGCACCTCCACTTCGAGGTGCGTACCGGGCCGGGCTACGGCTCGGACATCGACCCGCTGGCCTACCTCAGGGCGGGCGGCGTCACCGTCTGAGGCACCTCCCGGGTCCGCGACCGCTGCCTCGGAAGACACACCTGCGGCCCTGCGGCCGGCGGGCGCCCGTGCGCCGTGCCGGTGCGCCCCCCGAGCCGCTCCGTCGTCAGCAGTATCAGCCCGCCCGCCGCGACGACCCCGCAGCCCAGCGCCAGGGCGGTGCCGGTCGCGCCGTACCTGAAGTGCTCGCCGAAGAGCGCGATGCCCACCGCGGCCGAGACCACCGGGTTGACCACGGTGACCGTGGCGAGCGGGGCGGCCAGCCCGGCGCCCCGGTAGGCGGCCTGGGCGAGCAGCATGCCCGCGGTCGCGAGCCCCGCGACGGCCAGCAGGCTCGGCAGCAGTCCGTCCAGCCCGTCCAGTCCGTCCGACGCCGTCCAGTCGACGGCCACCGTCTTGGTGAACACCGAGGCGATACCGAACGCGGTGCCCGCCGCCGTCGCCAGCAGGACGCTGCGCACGACCGCACGGTGCACCCGCTGCGCGACGAGGAACACCACCGCCACCCCGCCGAACGTCACCAGCGCCGTCATCAGCCGCTCGCCGCCGTCCAGCGACTGCGCCTCGGCCGTACCGGTCAGCGACAGGAGCCCCGCCAGACCGGCCGACGCCATGATCGCGCCGCGCCAGGCGACGGCGCCCGCCCCGCGCCCCACGAACACGGCCGCCATCGGCAGCGCGAAGACGATGGTCAGCGCGCCCAGCGGCTGGACCAGACTCAGCGGTCCGTACGCCAGTGCCCCCACGTGCAGCAGCGCGCCGAGCCCGTTGAGCGCCACGGCGGCCCACCACCCGCCGTGGCGCAGCGGGGCGTACGGACGGTCCGGGGCCGTGGACGCGACGCGCTCCTGGACAATGGCCCCTGCCGCATAGGCGACAGCGGAGACCAGTGCCAGGAGCACGGACAGCGCGAGAGCACTCATGGGTTCCACGATGTCTTCCCGGAGCGCTCGTGTCGTCGTCCTTGAGCAGGCATTCGTACGTACTGCTCACGTAGTACGGGCGTACGCCCAAGGTCCTCCTCCCGGGGGTGTCCGGCATGCCGCGGGGTGGAAGCCGTCCATCCGTACGAACACACAGGAGCGGGGACATGGATCTTGCGGAAGTGGCGTCGGTGGGAGGGTTCTTCGCGCTGCGCACCCGGGCGCCGGACCGTGGCGGCCACGTCCCGCTCGCGCGGATCTACGCGGGCGAGGCGGCCCCGCTGACGTTCCGCGTCGACCAGGCCGCCGCGCGGCTGCGCGCCCCCGAGCGCAGAGTCGCCGCCTCGATCGCGCACCTCGGCCTCGCCGCCCGGCTGTGGTCGCTCGCCCTGGGCCCGGCCGCGCTGTACGGCGAGTTCCCCGACCTCCCGCCGGACGCACTGCGGTGGGACGCCGGCCTGTCGTCGCCGGACGACCTGTGGCTGGCGGAGCCGCCGCGCATGCTGCCCGCCACCGCCGACCGCATCCGCGAGGTGGTCCAGTACGGACATCTCGTACCGCTCGCGGACGCGCTGCACCGGGGCGGCCGCATCTCGTCCCCGCTGCTGTGGGGCAACGCGGGATCGGCGCTGGCCGGTGCCGCCCGCCAACTCCACGCCTGGGCGCGGAAGAACGGGCGCCCCGAGGCGGGGGAGCGGGCCCTGGCGCTGACCGCCGAGCTCTTCCGCCACCCCGGCCTGCGGACCACCGGCGTCCTGTCCCGGGACGACGCGTCCTTCCGCCGCCGCAGCTGCTGCCTCTACTACCGCTGCCCGTCCGGCGGCCTGTGCGGCGACTGCGTGTTCGACCGCCCTCCGAGGCGGTCTTCCGCACAGCCCGTTTCTGAGTGACCATCGAGGGAATCCGAGTGACCATCGGGGAAGACGAGGACGGGGGGCCGCGGTGAAGGTGGGACTGCTCACCCGTGAGTATCCGCCGGACGTCTACGGCGGAGCCGGGGTCCACGTGGAGTTCCTGGCCCGCGAGTTACGGTCCCTCGTCGACGTGGAAGTGCACTGCTGGGGCACAAGCACCGGCGCAGGTACAGGCACCGGCACCGCGGAAGACCGCGGCGTACTGCGCCACCGCCCCGACCCCGCCCTGGACCGCGCGAACGACGCCCTGCGCACCTTCTCCGTCGACCTGTCGATGGCGGCGGCCCTCGAAGGGTGCGACCTGGTCCACTCCCACACCTGGTACGCCAACCTCGCGGGCCACTTCGGGAAGCTGCTGCACGGCGTCCCGCACGTCATGACCGCGCACTCGCTGGAGCCCCTGCGCCCCTGGAAGGCCGAGCAGCTGGGCGGCGGTTACGCCCTGTCCGGCTGGGCCGAGCGCACCGCGATCGAGTCGGCAGACGCCGTCGTCGCCGTCTCGCACGGCATGCGCGCCGACATCCTCCGCAGCTATCCGGCGCTCGACCCGGCCCGCGTACGGGTCGTGCACAACGGCATCGACACCTCGCTCTACCGCCCCGACCCCGCCACGGACGTACTGCGGCGCACCGGAATCGACCGGCAGCGCCCGTACGCCCTCTTCGTCGGCCGCATCACCCGCCAGAAGGGCGTCCCGCACCTGCTGCGCGCGGCCCGTCTCCTGGATCCGTCCACACAGCTCGTCCTGTGCGCCGGAGCCCCCGACACCCCGGAGATCGAGCGGGAGTTCCGCGAGCTCGTCGACGAGCTGCGCCGCACCCGCGACGGCGTGCACTGGATCCCCGAGATGCTGCCGCGCCCGGACGTGGTCCAACTCCTCACCCACGCGGCCGTGTTCGTCTGCCCCTCGGTGTACGAGCCGCTGGGCATCGTCAACCTGGAGGCGATGGCGTGCGGCACCCCCGTCGTCGCCTCGGCGGTCGGCGGCATCCCCGAGGTCGTCGAGGACGGCGGCACCGGGCTGCTCGTCCCGTACGCGGAGCCGGACCCCGAGACCTTCGAGGCGGGCCTGGCCGACGGCATCAACCGGCTGACCGGCGAGCGGCGGACAGCGCTGCGGATGGGCGAGGAGGGCCGCCGGCGGGCCGTGCGGGAGTTCGGCTGGGACGCCGTCGCCCGTCGCACGGCCGAGGTGTACGAGGAGATTCTCAAGTCCGGATAACGGCGAGCAGGAGGCGGCAGATGCGTGGTGGACCTTCGGTGCTCGGGATCGTACTGGCGGGCGGGGAGGGCAAGCGGCTGATGCCGCTGACCGCCGACCGGGCCAAACCGGCGGTGACGTTCGGCGGCACGTACCGGCTCGTCGACTTCGTCCTGTCGAACCTGGTGAACGGCGACATCCTGCGCAACTGCGTCCTGACGCAGTACAAATCGCACTCGCTGGACCGCCATGTGACCACCACCTGGCGGATGTCCAGCCTCCTCGGCAACTACGTCACCCCGGTCCCCGCCCAGCAGCGGCTCGGTCCGCGCTGGTACCTGGGGAGCGCCGACGCGATCCTCCAGTCGCTCAACCTCGTGCACGACGAACAGCCCGACTACATCGCGGTGTTCGGGGCCGACCACGTCTACCGCATGGACCCCCGGCAGATGCTGCAGCACCACATCGAGAGCGGCGCGGGCGTCACCGTCGCCGGGATCCGCGTACCGCGCGGCCAGGCGTCGTCCTTCGGCGTCATCACGCCGGCGTCCGACGGGACCAGGATCGAACGGTTCCTGGAGAAGCCCGCCGACCCGCCCGGCCTGCCGGGCGACCCGGGCCGTGTCTTCGCCTCCATGGGCAACTACATGTTCACCGCCAAGGTGCTCGTCGACGCCCTGTACCGGGACGCCGAGGACGAGCACTCGGTGCACGACATGGGCGGCTCCATCGTGCCCATGCTCACCGAGCGCGGCGTGGCCCAGGTGTACGACTTCGACGACAACCACGTCCCCGGGGAGACGCCGCACGAGCACGGCTACTGGCGCGACGTCGGCACCCTCGACACGTACTACGACGCCCACATGGACCTCATCTCGGAGCAGCCGCAGTTCAGCCTGCACAACCGCCGCTGGCCCGTCTACACCCACCCCGACCAGCTGCCGCCCGCCCGCTTCGTGGCCGGCGGCATAGCGGGCGAGTCGATCGTCAGCGCGGGGTGCCTCATCCGCGGCCAGGTCACCCGCTCCGTGCTGTCGCCGGGCGTGGTGGTGGAGGAGGGCGCCGTGGTGCAGGGCTCCGTGCTGCACGACAACGTCCGCGTCGGCCGGGGAGCGGTCGTCAGGGGCGCGATACTCGACAAGAACGTCGACGTGCCGCCCGGGGCGACGATCGGCGTCAACCCCGAGCGTGACCAGCAGCTCTACACCGTCTCCAGGAACGGCGTCATCGCGCTCGGCAAGGGACAGGTGGTGTCGTAGCCGGACCGGCCGCTCCCTCCGCGCCCCTCCCCTCCGCCCTCTCCGCTCCCGCCCCCGGTGTGTGAGATACGTCGCTGCGCGCCCTCTGCGGGGGCGGAGGGTTTGGCGCCGGGCACCGCGCTTACGTAAAGTTCGGATTTTGTACTTCCCAGCACGAGCGACACGAGGACAGCAGCGGCGATGACGGTGACAGAGGACAGTCCGGCGGCGTTCGGCGACACCCCGGACGGCGACCAGGACAGCCCGGTGTTCGGCCCCGGCATCGACCCGGACCGTATGGCCGTCTGCCTGAGCGTGCTCGACGAACTCGACAAGCTGGACGTCGACCACCCCGACGCCGTCGCGGTACGCCGCGCCACCGCCGGCATCTACCGGACCGTGAAGCAGCGCCGCCGCCAGGAGCGCCGCGCCGCCAAGACCGCCCACGACCGGGCCGTCACCCACGCCACCGCCACCGGCTCCGCCGAGCGCATCGACGACGAGACGCAGGGTCTCCTGCCGTCCTCCTCGGCCACCGCCGAGATCGCGGGCATACTCCAGCGCCCCCGGTCCTGCTACATCTGCAAGACCCGGTACGTCGAGGTCGACGCCTTCTACCACCAGCTGTGCCAGAAGTGCGCCGCCGAGAACCGCGCCCGCCGGGACGCCCGCACCGACCTGACCGGGCGGCGCGCCCTGCTCACCGGCGGCCGCGCCAAGATCGGCATGTACATCGCGCTGCGGCTGCTGCGCGACGGCGCGCACACCACCATCACCACGCGCTTCCCCAACGACGCGATCCGCCGCTTCAAGGCGATGCCGGACAGCGACGAGTGGATCCACCGCCTCAAGATCGTCGGCATCGACCTGCGCGACCCGGCCCAGGTCGTGGCGCTCGCCGACTCGGTCGCGGCCGAGGGCCCCCTCGACATCCTGATCAACAACGCCGCGCAGACGGTACGCCGCTCCCCGCGCGCGTACAGCGAGCTGATCGGCGCCGAGTCCGCCCCGCTGCCCGCCGGTGAGCTGCCCGCCTCCCAGGTCATCGGCGCCTTCGGCTCCGGTGCCCAGCTCTCCCTGCCCACGGCCCGCCCCGAGGGGCTCACGGCCCAGCAGGTCACCGATCTGGCGCTGGTCACGGGCTCGACGTCCCTCGCCCGGATCGAGGCGGGCACGGCGATCGACGCGGGCGGGCTCGTACCCGACCTGGACGACACCAACAGCTGGATCCAGACGGTTTCCGAGGTCGACCCGGTCGAGCTGCTCGAAGTGCAGCTGTGCAACTCGACGGCGCCGTTCATCCTGATCAGCCGGCTGCGCCAGGCGATGGCCGCGTCCGCCGCCCGGCGCAAGTACGTCGTGAACGTCTCCGCGATGGAGGGCGTCTTCAGCCGCGGCTACAAGGGCGCCGGCCACCCGCACACCAACATGGCCAAGGCCGCGCTGAACATGCTCACCCGCACCAGCGCCCAGGAGATGCTGGAGGCCGACGGCATCCTGATGACCGCCGTCGACACCGGCTGGATCACCGACGAGCGCCCGCACCCGGACAAGATGCGGCTCGCCCAGGAGGGCTTCCACGCCCCGCTCGACCTGATCGACGGCGCGGCCCGCGTCTACGACCCGATCGTACGCGGCGAGGACGGCGAGGATCTCTTCGGCGTCTTCCTCAAGGACTACGCCCCCGCCAACTGGTAGGAAGCGGCAGCGGTCCGGTGCCCGGAGGCCCGGTGGGTGATGGCGCGTCAGGTGCGCCTTCGCCCACCGGGCTTCTGCGTCGGGGCCGCCTTCTCCGGTACCGGCCGCCGGCCCCCGGCCGCCCCGGCCCGCCCGTGCGGCGGGGGCGACAGGCCGAAAGGTGACGGAATCCATCGAGCGGAAGCGCGCTCATATGGGTACTCTGTTGGTCACGGACAGCCCCACCAAGGCCACTCCAGTGTGAGTAACCGGCGCCACCGCGACCGAACTGCCCCAACTTTCCTGACCCGTCGGGCGTCCGGTCGTCACCGGTAGCCACCCGGCCGAGGCCGCGGCACTACGTCCGACGGGTTACGCGACACAGAGGAGTGCGCGGTGACACCAGAGATGACAAAGCAGGAAAAACGTCTGCACGAACGTGGCGAAGGGACCGGTCAGGCCCGACGCCGCCGGCCCGACGAACTCGGCAGCCTCGAAGTGTGGTCCCGGTCGGCCCCGATCAGGCTGGCGGGGTACGAAGAGGACCTGGCGGAGCCGCACATCCTCCCGGGAATCGACTGAGCGGGACGCCGTCCCCCTGCCGGGCCCAAACCGGCCCGGCAGGGGGACGGCGGCTGTCGGCGCGCGGGCCCCGCACCGGCGGCGTACGCCGGCACCTCGTCGGCCGGTTGTCGTGAGGACGGCTCGCCGTCGAGCCTCGTCGTGGCGCTCCCGGAGGCGCCGTTCACCCGGATGATCA
>NZ_JBSFUB010000125.1:0-17108 GCF_053591575.1 Streptomyces altiplanensis
CGGTTGGCGGGGGTGTTGCGTCCGAAGGTGGACGCTGCGTGGAACCTGCACGAGCTGACCCGGGACCTCGACCTCGCCGCCTTCGTCCTCTACTCGTCCACCGCAGGCGTCATGGGCAGCCCCGGACAGGCCAACTACGCCGCGGGCAACACCTTCCTCGACGCCCTGGCCGCCCACCGCCGTGCCCTGGGTCTGCCCGGCCTGTCACTGGCCTGGGGCGCCTGGGAACAGGGCGTGGGCATGACCGCCGCGCTGGAGGACCACGACCTGCGCCGCGTCAGCAACGACTCCGGAATACCGCTGATCGCGGTGGAACGGGGCCTCGCGCTGTTCGACGCCGCGACCACGAGCGACGAGGCCCTGATCGTCCCGCTGGCCGTCTCCGGCGGTACGATCCCGGCCGCGGCCGGCGTCCCCGCGCTCCTGCGCGGCCTCGTGCGCAGTGGCCGCCGCGCCGCCAAGGGCGGAGCCTCCGCGGTGTCCCGCGCGGGACTCGTCGAGCGGCTCGCCGCGCTGCGCGAGGAGGAGCGGCCCCGGCTGCTCACCGACCTCGTCCGCGCCGAGGCGGCGGTCGTGCTCGCGCACTCCTCGCCCGAGGCCATCGCCGTGGAACGCGAGTTCCGCCAGCTGGGCTTCGACTCGCTGACCGCCGTCGAACTGCGCAACCGGCTGGCGGGCGCCACCGGACTCACCCTGCCCGCCACCCTGATCTTCGACTACCCCACACCGGCGCGGCTCGCCGCGTACCTGCTCGACGAGCTGGCAGGCGACGACACCGCCGCGACGGCCGCCGTACGCGAATCGCGCGACCCCTCCGACGCCGCCGACGATCCCATCGCGATCGTCGGCATGAGCTGCCGCTTCCCCGGCGGCGTGGAATCGCCCGAAGGGCTCTGGGACCTGGTGCTCTCCGGCGGCGACGCCATCTCCGGCTTCCCCGAGGACCGCGGCTGGCAGGCCGACACCACCATCGGCGCGACCGAGGGCCAGGGCGGATTCCTCCGCGACGCCGCCGACTTCGACGCTGGGTTCTTCGGCATCTCCCCGCGCGAGGCCGTCGCCATGGACCCGCAGCAGCGCGTCCTGCTCGAAGTCTCCTGGGAGGCCGCCGAACGCGCCGGCATCGACCCGGCCACCCTGCGCGGCAGCCGGACCGGCGTCTTCGTCGGCGTCAGCGGCCAGGACTACGTCGGCCTCGTCATGCGGGCCAAGGACGACATGGCGGGCCACGCCACCACCGGACTCGCGGTCAGCGTCGTCTCCGGCCGGCTGGCCTACGCGCTGGGCCTGGAGGGCCCGGCCATGTCGGTCGACACCGCGTGCTCGTCGTCCCTCGTCTCCCTGCACCTCGCGGCCCAGGCCCTGCGCAGCGGCGAGTGCTCGCTCGCCCTCGCGGGCGGCGTGACGGTGATGGCCACCTCCGCGAACTTCGCCGGCTTCTCCCGGATGGGCGGCCTCGCAGGCGACGGCCGGTGCAAGGCCTTCTCCGACTCCGCCGACGGCACGGGCTGGTCCGAGGGCGCGGCCGTGCTGGTCCTGGAGCGGCTGTCGGACGCACGGTGCAACGGGCACAAGGTGCTGGCGGTCGTACGCGGCAGCGCCGTCAACCAGGACGGCGCGTCGAACGGCCTGACGGCGCCCAACGGCCCCGCGCAGCAGCGCGTGATCCGTCAGGCGCTCGCCAATGCCGGACTGTCTGCGGCCGACGTCGACGCCGTGGAGGCGCACGGCACCGGAACACCGCTCGGCGACCCGATCGAGGCGCAGGCGCTGCTGGCCACCTACGGCCAGGACCGCGACCAGGAACTGCCGTTGCTGCTGGGCTCCGTGAAATCCAACATCGGCCACACCCAGGCCGCGGCGGGCGCCGCGGGTCTGGTCAAGATGGTGATGGCGCTGCGGCACGGGACGCTCCCGAGGACGCTGCACCTGACCGAGCCCTCGACGCACGTCGACTGGTCGGCGGGCGCCGTGGAGCTGCTGGCCGACAACACCGCGTGGCCGCAGACCGGACGCGCCCGCCGGGCTGGCGTCTCGTCCTTCGGCATCAGCGGAACGAACGCGCACGTCGTCCTGGAACAGGCGGACCCAGAGCCGGACACCGACGCCCCGGCGGCCCCCGAAGCCGCCCCTGACGCCGTGCCGTGGCTCGTATCGGCCAAGAGCGAGGCGGCGCTGGACGGACAGATCGGCCGGCTGCGGGACTTCGCGCGGGAGCACTCCCAGCGGTCCGCGGTCGACGTCGGCCACTCGCTGGCGACCGGCCGCTCCCTCTTCGAGCACCGAGCGGTGCTGCTGGCGACCGGAGAAGGCATCCCGGAGATCGCCCGCGGCCTGGCCACCGAACAGACGACGGCGGTGCTGTTCTCGGGCCAGGGTTCGCAGCGGCTGGGGACGGGCCGGGAGCTGTACGGCCGCTTCCCGGTGTTCGCCGAGGCGCTGGACTCCGTACTCGACCTGCTGGAAGGCGAGACGGGCCGCCCGCTGGGGGCGGTGATGTGGGGTGACGACGCCGATCTGCTCAACGAGACGGGCTTCACCCAGCCCGCGCTGTTCGCAATCGAGGTGGCGCTGTTCCGGCTGGTCGAGTCGTGGGGTGTGACTCCGGACTTCGTGGCCGGGCACTCCATCGGTGAGATCGCCGCCGCGCACGTGGCCGGAGTGTTCTCGCTGGAAGACGCCTGCACGCTGGTGGCCGCGCGGGCGCGCCTGATGCAGGCACTGCCGGCCGGCGGCGCGATGGTCGCGGTCCGGGCGACGGAGGACGAGGTTCTGCCGCTGCTGGCCGGCGGGGTGTCCATCGCCGCGGTCAACGGCCCCTCGTCAGTGGTGATCTCCGGCCACGAGGACGAGGTCATGGAGGTCGCGGCGCGACTGGAGGAGGACGGCCGCAAGGCCACCTGGCTGCGGGTCTCGCACGCGTTCCACTCGCCGCTGATGGATCCGATGCTGGAGGAGTTCCGCACGGTCGCGGAGAGCCTGTCGTACACCGAGCCCACCATCCCCGTGGTGTCGAACCTGACCGGGGACGTGGCAGCCGCCGGCGAACTGTGCTCGGCCGGGTACTGGGTGCGCCACGTCCGCGAGGCCGTGCGCTTCGCCGACGGCGTCCGCGCACTCGCCGACCGGGGCGTGACCACGTTCCTGGAACTGGGCCCCGACGGCGTGCTCTCCGCGATGACCCGCGAGTCCGTGCCCGCCACCGCCGTGGTGATCCCGGCGCTGCGCAAGGACCGCGGCGAGGAAACCGCACTGGTCACCGCGCTGGCGCAGCTCCACGTCGCGGGTGGCGCCATCGACTGGGCCGGGCTCTTCGCAGGCACCGGCGCCCGGCAGACCGACCTGCCGACCTACGCTTTCCAGCGCGAGCGGTTCTGGCCCGAGCTCGTCGCGGCGGCCCCCGCCGACGGCACGGACCCGGTCGACGCGGAGTTCTGGGCGGCGGTGGAGCGGGAGGACCTGGAGTCCCTCGCGGCCGGGCTCGACGTGGACGGCGCCTCACTCGGCGCCGTACTGCCCGCCCTGTCGTCGTGGCGCACGCGCCGCAAGGCCCGCTCCGCCGTGGACGCGTGGCGCTACCGGCAGAGCTGGAAGCCGCTGACGGTCGGCGGCGCCGGGCCCCTGCCGGGGACCTGGCTGGTCCTGGCCCCCGAGACCGCGATCGCCGACGCGTGGGTGACCTCGCTCATCAGCGCGCTCGGCCCGGCCGCCGTACGCGTGGACGCCGCCGCGACCGGTCTCGTCGAGCGGCTCACCGAGGCCGCCGCGGACGCCCCGGACAAGATCACCGGAGTGGTGTCGCTGCTCGCCCTCGACGAGTCGGCCGGCCCCTCCGGCGTACCGGCGGGCCTGATCGCCACCGCCGCCCTCACCCGGGCACTCGGTGACGCGGGCATCACGGCCCCCCTGTGGGCCGTCACCCGCGGCGCCGTCTCCACCGTCCGATCCGAGCCGCTCACCGGCCCGGCGCAGGCCGCGGTCTGGGGCCTCGGCCGCGTCGCGGCCCTCGAACAGCCCCAGCGCTGGGGCGGACTGGTCGACCTGCCCGAAGAACTCGACGAGCGGACGGTACGCCGCTTCCTCGCCGTACTGACCGGCCAGGACGGCGAGGACCAGGTCGCGGTCCGCGCCTCGGGCGTGTTCGGCCGCAGGATGGTCGCCGCGCCCACCCCGCAGGGTGAGGGCGCGGACCACGCCGAAGAGCGGTGGCGGCCCTCCGGCACGGTGCTCGTCACCGGTGGCACGGGCGCACTCGGCGCCCATGTCGCGCGGCGGCTGGCGAGCGAGGGCGTACCGCATCTCGTGCTGCTGAGCCGTCGCGGCCCGGACGCGCTCGGCGCCGGGGAACTGCGTGACGAACTGACCGCCCTCGGCGCCCGGGTCACCCTCACCGCCGGTGACGCGGCCGACCGCGACGACCTGACCGGGGTGCTGGCGGCCGTCCCCGATGACCACCCGCTGACCGGTGTGGTGCACACGGCGGGCGTACTGGACGACGGGGTGCTGGCCGGCCTGACGGACGAGCGGTTCGACACGGTGTTCCGCTCCAAGGTCGCCTCCGCTCTGCTGCTCGACGAACTGACCCGCGATCTCGACCTGTCGGTGTTCGCCCTGTTCTCCTCCGTGGCGGGCTCCGTCGGCAACCCCGGCCAGGCCAACTACGCGGCGGCCAACGCCGTCCTCGACGCCCTGGCCGAGCGGCGTCGCACCCTCGGCCTGCCCGCGACCTCGATCGCCTGGGGCGCCTGGGGCGGCGGCGGCATGGCGGGCCAGGCGGCCCGCCCCGGCCACGCCACCCCCGCGGAGGGCCCCGGCGCGCTCGACCCCGAGCTGGCCGTCTCGGTTCTGCTGCGCGTCGTCGTGGAACCCGAGCCGACCGTCGTCATCGCCGACCTGCAACAGCCGCAGCTGCTGAACGCCCTGCTCAGCCTGCGCCCCAGCCCGCTGCTCGCCGACCTGCCCGAGGCGCGCAAGGCGCTGACGGCGGTGCACGAGGCGCGCCGCGAGGGCGCGACGGCCGCCTCCGGGCTGCGTGAGCAGCTGCGCGAGGCCACCGGGGCCAAGCGGGCCGCCGTACTGCTCGACATCGTCCGCACCCAGGCCGCCGCGGTACTCGGCCACACCGGAGCCGAAGCGATCAAGGGCGACAAGGCATTCCGTGACCTCGGCTTCGACTCGCTGACCGCCGTCGAACTGAGCAACCGGCTCGCCCGGACGACCGGCCTGGCGCTTCCCGCCGGCCTGGTGTTCGACTACCCGACGGCGCACGCGCTGACCGCCCACCTCGTCGCCGAACTGCTCGGCGACGACAGCGACCCGGCGTCCGCCACGACCGACACCGCCCCCACCGCCGTCACCGACGACCCGGTCGTGGTCGTCGGCATGGCCTGCCGCTTCCCCGGCGGGGTGCAGTCGCCCGAGGACCTGTGGCAGCTGCTCACCGAGGGCCGCGACGGGATCGCCGAGTTCCCCACCGACCGCGGCTGGAACCTCGACGTCCTCGCGGGCGCCGGCCAGGGCCGCAGCGCCACACGCGAGGGCGGATTCCTCTACGAGGCCGCCGACTTCGACCCCGGCTTCTTCGACATCTCCCCGCGTGAGGCCCTCGCCATGGACCCCCAGCAGCGGCTGCTGCTGGAGACCGCCTGGGAGGCGTTCGAGCGGACCGGGACCGACCCCGCCGCGCTGCGCGGCAGCAGGACGGGAGTGTTCGTCGGCACCAACGGCCAGGACTACGCCAACCTGATCCTCCAGGCGAACGAGGACGTGGAGG
The DNA here is from genome assembly GCF_053591575.1 of Streptomyces altiplanensis. Classification (NCBI taxonomy): domain Bacteria; kingdom Bacillati; phylum Actinomycetota; class Actinomycetes; order Kitasatosporales; family Streptomycetaceae; genus Streptomyces; species Streptomyces altiplanensis. The sequence goes on from NZ_JBSFUB010000125.1 coordinate 5,774, forward strand.
GCCACGCCGGGACCGGTCTGGCCGCCAGCGTCATCTCCGGCAGGCTCTCCTACGCCTTCGGCTTCGAGGGCCCCGCCGTCACCGTGGACACCGCCTGCTCCTCCTCGCTGGTCGCGCTGCACTGGGCCGCCCAGGCGCTGCGCGCCGACGAGTGCTCCATGGCGCTGGTCGGCGGCGTCACCGTGATGTCGACCGCGACGAGCTTCGCCGGGTTCACCCGGCAGGGCGGACTCGCCCCGGACGGGCGCTGCAAGGCGTTCTCCGACTCGGCCGACGGCACCGGATGGTCGGAGGGCGTCGGTGTGATCGTCGTCGAGCGGATGTCCGACGCCCGGCGCAACGGCCACGAGATCCTGGCCGTCCTGCGGGGCTCCGCCGTCAACCAGGACGGCGCGTCGAACGGACTCACCGCCCCCAACGGCCCCTCCCAGCAGCGGGTGATTCGCCAGGCACTGGCCGCAGGAGGACTCACCCCGACCGACGTGGACGCCGTCGAGGCCCACGGCACCGGCACCACGCTGGGCGACCCCATCGAGGCCGGAGCCCTCCTCGCCACTTACGGGCGCGGCCGGGCCGCCGAGCGGCCCCTGCTGCTCGGGTCCGTGAAGTCCAACCTCGGACACACGCAGGCCGCCGCCGGTGTCGCCGGCGTACTGAAGACAGTGCTGGCGCTGCGGCACGGCACACTGCCCCGGACGCTGCACGTCAGTGAGCCCTCGACCCGGGTCGACTGGGCCTCGGGCGCCGTCGAGCTGCTGACCGAGCCGCGCGAGTGGCCGCAGACCGGGCGCGCGCGCCGGGCCGGTGTGTCGTCCTTCGGCATCAGCGGCACCAACGCGCACGTCATCCTGGAGCAGGCCCCGCCCGCCGAACCGGTGGCGGCCCCGCCCGCTCCCGAGGCCGAGCCCACGGTCGTCCCCTGGCTCGTGGCGGCCAAGAGCGAAGAGGCGCTCGACGCACAGCTGGAGCGGCTGCGGTCCTTCGTGGCGGCCCGCCCCGAACTGTCCCCGGCCGACATCGGACTGTCGCTGCTCGAGGGCCGGTCGGCCTTCGAGCACCGGGCCGTGCTGCTGGCCCCGGCCACCGGCGCGGACGCGTCCGCGCCGGTCGTGGCCAGGGGAGTGGCCGTGGAACGCCCGACGGCCGTCCTCTTCTCCGGCCAGGGCAGCCAGCGGCTGGGCATGGGCCGCGAACTGTACGTACGCTTCCCGGTGTTCGCCGACGCCCTCGACTCCGCTCTGGCCCACCTGGACGCGGAGTCGGCCCGCCCGCTGCGCGAGGTGATCTGGGGCGACGACGCCAAACTGCTCGACCGCACCGCGTACACCCAGCCCGCGCTGTTCGCGGTCGAGGTGGCGCTGTTCCGGCTCGTCGAGTCGTGGGGTGTGACCCCGGACTTCGTGGCCGGGCACTCCATCGGTGAGATCGCCGCCGCGCACGTGGCCGGGGTGTTCTCGCTGGAGGACGCGGCCCGCCTGGTCGCCGCCCGCGCCCGGCTGATGGACGCGCTGCCCGAGGGCGGCGCCATGGTCGCCGTCGAGGCGACCGAGGACGAGGTCGCGCCGCTGCTCTGCGACCGGGTCGCGATCGCCGCCGTCAATGGCCCCACGGCCGTGGTGATCTCCGGCGACGAGGACCGGGTGCTGAAGGCCGCCGAGAGGCTGACGGCCCAGGGACGCAGGACGAGCCGACTCCCGGTGAGCCACGCGTTCCACTCGCCCCTGATGGACCCGATGCTGGCGGAGTTCCGGGCGGTCGCCGAGACGCTCACCTACCACCCGCCGCGCATCGCGCTCGTGTCGAACCTGACCGGCGCGCCGGTCACGGACGGCCGACTGGGCACCGCCGACTACTGGGTACGGCACGTCCGCGAGGCGGTCCGCTTCGCGGACGGCGTCCGTGCCCTCACCGGCGAGGGCGTCGGCACCTTCCTGGAGCTGGGCCCCGACGGAGTGCTGTCCGCCCTGGTCCGCGCCTGCGCTCCCGACGAGAGCGTGGTGGTGCCCGTCCTGCGCAAGGACAGGCCCGAGGAGGCGACCGCCCTCACCGCACTGGCCCAGCTCCACACCCACGGCGTCGCCGCCGACTGGGCCGGGGTCTTCTCCGGCACCGGCGCACGGCGGACCGAACTGCCGACCTACGCGTTCCAGCGCGAGCGCTACTGGCCCAGGGCGTCGGTGGCCGCGCGGGGTGACGCCTCCGGCCTCGGCCTGGTGTCCGCCGGACACCCGCTGCTGGGCGCCGCGACGACGGTGGCCGGCTCCGACGACGTGGTCCTCACCGGCCGGCTGTCGCTCTCGGCGCTGCCCTGGCTGGCGGCCCACCGGATCGCGGAAGGCCACGTGCCGCTGCCCGCGGCGGCCCTCGCCGAACTGGCCGTACGCGCCGGTGACGAGGCCGGCTGCGCGCTGGTCGAGGAACTGACCGTGCACAGCGGGCTGTTCGTACCGGACGAGGGCGCGGTGCACCTCCAGGTGCGGGTGGGCGCCGCCGACGAGACGGGCCGCCGTTCCCTGGACGTGCACGCCCGCCCCGAGTCCACCGAGGACCTGCCCTGGACCCGCCACGCCACCGGAGTGCTGAGCGCCGGTGACCCGGCGGGGACGTCCGGCACGCCGTTCGACACCACCGTCTGGCCGCCCGCGGGCGCCGAAGCCGTCCCGTTCAGCCACGACGACGCCGACGAGCGGACCGAGACCGGGGCCGCCTGGCGGCTGGGCGGCACGGTGTACGCGGAGGTCTCGCTCACCGAACAGGCAAGCGGCGACGGGACGTTCACGATGCACCCGACGCTGCTGGACACCGCTGTCCGCGCGACCGCACTGCTGGACGCCGACGCACGGGCCGGGGGAGTCGAAGCCGTCGCCTGGCACGGACTGACCCTGCACGCGGGCGCCGCCACGGCGCTGCGGGTCCGGCTGACCGCCACCGGCGAGGACACCGTGTCACTGACGGCCGTCGACGTGCAGGGCGCACCGGTGCTCTCCGCACGCCTGACCGTCCGCCCGGTCGCCGCCGCACCGACGGCCGCACCGGTCACGGAGCCCGCCCCGCTGCTCGGCGTCGTGTGGGAGGCACCGGCCGCACGGCCGGCGCCCGCCTCCCCGGCCGCCCTGCGCTGGGCGGTCGTCGGCGCGGACCCGGCGGGCCTGACGGCCGCGCTGGACCCGGTGGACGGGGCGTCCGCCGCACGCGCCGGATCACTGGCCGCGCTGCTGGAGGCCGAAGGGCCGTTCCCCGAGGTCGTACTGGCCCCCCTCACCGGGGACCAGAGCGACGCCGGGAGCGTCCCGGACGCGCTGCGGACCACGACCGTCGCCGCCCTCGACCTGCTGCGCGCCTGGTCCGCCGACCCCCGGACCGACGCGGCGCGGCTGGTGTTCGTCACCCGGGGCGCAGTCGCCGTCGGCACCGAGCACCTGCGGGACGTGACCGCCGCCCCCGTGTGGGGACTCGTGCGCTCCGCCCAGCTGGAGGAGCCCGACAGCTTCTTCCTGCTCGACCTCGACGACCCCGACGCGCTCACCGCGGCCCTCACCGCCCTGCCGGGCCTGCTGGACGCCGGCGAGTCCCAGGCCGCGGTGCGCGACGGCGTCGCACGGGTGGCCCGCCTGTCCCGGCTGCCCGGCGGCGCCGCCCCGGCCCCGGACGGGATCGGCTCCTGGGACCGCGACGGCACCGTACTGATCACCGGCGGCACCGGCGGCCTCGGCAGCGCGCTCGCCAGGCACCTGGTGACCGCGCACGGCATCAAGCACCTGCTGCTGGCCGGCCGGCGCGGCCCCGACGCACCCGGCGCGCGGGAACTGTGGGCCGAACTGACCGGCCTGGGCGCCGAGGTGACCGTCGCGGCCTGCGACGTCGGCGACCGTACGGCGCTCTACGCACTGCTGTCCGGCCTGCCGGCCGAACACCCGCTCACCGCGGTGGTGCACACCGCCGGCGTGCTGGGCGACGCCACGATCGGCTCGCTCACCCCCGACCTGGTGGACCGGATCCTGCGCCCCAAGGCGGACGCGGCCTGGTGGCTGCACGAGGTGACACTGAGCCTCGGCCACGAGCCGGCCGCGTTCGTCCTGTACTCCTCGGTCGCCGGGGTCACCGGGGGACCGGGCCAGGGCAACTACGCCGCCGCCAACGCGTTCCTGGACGCGCTGGCCGCGCACCGCGCCGCGCTCGGCCTGCCCGCCGCCTCACTGGCCTGGGGCCCCTGGGTGCAGGACAGCGGCATGACCAGCACGCTGAGCGAAACCGACCTGCGGCGGATGTCCCGCTCGGAGCACGCCGCGCTCTCGGCCGAGCAGGGCCTCGCCCTGTTCGACGCGGCCATGGCACGCGACGAGGCACTGGTCGTCCCGGTGCGGATGGCCGCCGGAGCGGCGCGGCCGGCCCAGGTCCCCGCGATCCTGCGCGGACTGATGACCACGGGCCGCCGCACGGCCGCGCCCCACGTCCGCGCCACCCCCCTGGCCGATCGTCTGAACGCACTGGACGAGCAGGACCGGGAGACGGCGCTGGTCGAGCTGGTACGGGCCGACACCGCCGCCGTGCTGGGACACCCCTCCCCGGACGCCGTCCCGGCCGACCGGGACTTCAGCCGGCTGGGCTTCGACTCGCTGATGGCGGTGGAGCTGCGCACCAGGCTGGCCGCGTCCACCGGCGTACGGCTCCCCTCCACCCTCGTGTTCGACCACCCCACGCCGCTCGCCGTCGCCCGGCACCTCGCCTCGGCCCTGTTCGGCGCGGACACCCCCGGCGAGGACGCCTCGCCGCTGACCGCGCTCGACCGGCTGGAGGCGGCGCTCACCGAGGGCGAGATCGACGAGGTCACCAGGACCGGAGTCGCCGGGAGGCTGCGCCGCCTGCTCGCGAGGTGGGACGAGTCCGCCCCCGAGACCGGCGGGGCCGTCGTCACCGAACGGATCGAGGCCGCCAGCGCCGACGAGATCCTCGCCTTCATCGACAACGAACTCGGCCGGTCAACGGACTCCTGACAGGGGGCCCACTCCCCGCGCATGCCAACATCTGAGGAAGGTTCACGGACGATGCCGGACGAAAAGAAACTCGTCGAATACCTGAAGTGGGTCACGACGGATCTGCACCAGACCCGCCAGCGGCTCCAGGAAGCCGAATCCGGCCGCCACGAACCGGTGGCGATCGTCGGAATGGGGTGCAGGTTCCCCGGCGGGGTCCGGTCCCCCGAGGACTTCTGGGAGCTGCTCTCCTCCGGCCGGAGCGCGATCTCCGGGTTCCCGGACGACCGGGGCTGGGACCTGGACGCCCTCGCCGGCGACGGCGAGGGGCGCAGCGCCACCCAGGAGGGCGGCTTCCTGCACGAGGCGTCGCGCTTCGACCCCGACTTCTTCGGGATATCCCCGCGCGAGGCCCTCGCCATGGACCCGCAGCAGCGGCTGCTCCTGGAGGTGTCCTGGGAGGCCATCGAGCGTTCGGGCGTCGACCCGGGCACGCTGCGCGGCAGCAGGACCGGCGTCTTCGTCGGGACCAACTCCCAGGACTACGCCCACCTGGTGCTCGCCTCGCGCGACGACATGGGCGGCTACGCGGGCAACGGACTGGCGGCCAGCGTCATGTCGGGCCGGCTGTCCTTCGTCCTGGGCCTGGAGGGCCCGGCGGTCACCCTCGACACGGCCTGCTCGTCCTCGCTGGTGACCCTGCACCTCGCCGCGCAGGCCGTCCGCAACGGCGAATGCTCGTTGGCGCTGGCCGGCGGCGTCACCGTGATGGCGACCTCCTCCAGCTTCGTCGGATTCAGTGTCCAGGGCGGGCTTGCCGCCGACGGACGCTGCAAGGCCTTCTCCGACTCGGCGGACGGCACCGCCTGGTCCGAGGGCGCGGGCATGCTGCTCGTCGAACGGCTGTCCGACGCCCGGCGCAACGGACACCCGGTCCTGGCGGTGCTGCGCGGCAGCGCGGTCAACCAGGACGGCGCGTCCAACGGCCTGAGCGCCCCCAACGGGCCCTCCCAGCAGCGCGTCATCCGCCAGGCCCTGGCCGGCGCGGGCCTCTCCCCGGCCGATGTCGACGCCGTCGAGGCGCACGGCACGGGCACCACCCTGGGCGACCCCATCGAGGCGGGCGCCCTGCTGGCCACCTACGGCCAGGACCGCGAGGAGCAGCGCCCGCTGTGGCTCGGCACGGTCAAGTCCAACATCGGCCACACCCAGGCGGCCGCGGGCGTCGCGGGCGTGATGAAAATGGTGCTCGCGCTGCGCGAAGGGGTGCTGCCCCAGACCCTGCACGTGGACGCGCCGTCCTCGCACGTCGACTGGTCGGCCGGTGACGTACGGCTGCTGACCGAGCCGGTCCCGTGGCCGCAGGGCGAGCGGGTGCGCCGCGCGGGAGTGTCGTCGTTCGGCATCAGCGGCACCAACGCGCATGTGCTGCTGGAGCAGGCCCCGCCCGCCGAGGACGCCGACGAGCCCGCCCCGGCGCCGGAACTCACGCCCAGGACTGTGCCCTGGCCCGTGTCGGGCCGCGGCGAGGCCGCGCTCGACGCCCAGCTGGAGCAGGTCCGCGCGCTGGCCGAGGTACCGGGCCACGACCCGCTCGGCATCGGCTTCTCCCTCGCCACCACCCGCTCCGCGTTCGAGCACCGCGCCGTGCTCCTGGCCTCCGCGAACGAGGACGGCGCACTGGTCGAGGCGGCGCGCGGGGTGTCCGGCAAGGGCGCCGTGGCCGTGCTGTTCTCCGGCCAGGGCTCCCAGCGCATCGGCATGGGCCGCGAACTGCACGCGCGCTTCCCCGTCTTCGCCGAGGCCCTGGACGACGTACTGGAGCTCCTGGACAAGGAGCTGGACCGTCCGCTGCGCGAGGTGATGTGGGGTACGGACCCGGACGCGCTGAACGACACCGGATTCGCCCAGCCCGCCCTGTTCGCCGTCGAGTTCGCGCTGTACAGGCTGGTCCGCTCCTGGGGCGTCAAGCCGGACTTCCTGGCCGGGCACTCCGTCGGCGAAATCACGGCCGCGCACGTGGCCGGGGTGTTCTCGCTGGAGGACGCCTGCCGGCTGGTCGCCGCGCGGGCCCGCTTGATGCGCGAGCTGCCCGTCGGCGGCGCGATGGCCGCCGTACGTGCCACCGAGGACGAGGTCCTGCCGTTGCTGACCGACGGGGTGTCCGTCGCCGCGGTCAACGGCCCGGACGCCGTCGTCGTCTCCGGCGACGAGGCCGCGGTGCTCGCCCTCGCGGACCGGCTGGCGTCGCAGGGGCGCAAGACCACCCGGCTCGCGGTCAGCCACGCCTTCCACTCGCCGCTCATGGAGCCCATGCTCGACGCGTTCCGCGCCGTGGCCGAGACCCTGACGTACGGTGAGCCGTCCGTCCCCGTGGTGTCCAACCTCACCGGGGAAGTGGCCGCCGCCGGTGCGCTGACCGACGCCGGCTACTGGGTGCGCCACGTCCGCGAGGCCGTACGGTTCGGCGACGGGGTGCGGACCCTGGCCGACCGCGGCGTGCGCACGTTCCTGGAACTGGGCCCGGACGCGGTGCTCTCCGCCCTCGTACCGGAGTCCGTCCAGGACCCGGCCGTGGCGGCGCTGCCCGTCCTGGGCAAGGACGTCTCCGAGGAGACCTCGGCCGTTACCGCCCTCGCCGGACTGTTCACGCGCGGAGTCGCCGTCGACTGGGCCGCGCTGTTCGCCGGCACGGGCGCGCGCCCCGTCGAGCTTCCGACGTACGCGTTCCAGCGCCGCCGGTACTGGCCCACCGTCCGCGCCGCCACCGGTGACGCCTCGGGCCTCGGTCTGATCGCCGCCGGGCACCCGCTGCTCGGCGCCGCGGTCACGATCGCCGACTCCGACGAGATCCTGCTCACCGGCAGACTGTCCGCGCAGTCCCACCCGTGGCTCGCCGACCACCGGGTCGACGGCCGGATCGTCCTGCCGGGCACGGCCCTCGCGGAACTCGCCGTACGCGCCGGAGACCAGGCAGGCCAGGACCGCGTCGAGGAACTGACCCTGCTCGCCCCCCTCGCGCCGCCCGAGCGCGCCGGCCTCGCCGTGCAGGTGCGGGTGGGATCGCCGGACGAGGCGGGCCGCCGCACGCTGACCGTGCACTCGCGTCCCGCCGAAGGGGACACCGGGCCCTGGACGGCCCACGCCCGAGGCGTGCTGGCGACCGGCGAACCGGCCGGTGAGCCCGGCGGACTCGACACCGCCGACTGGCCGCCGAGCGGCGCCGAACCGGTCGACGTCGACACCCTCTACGAGCGCCTGTCCGGCGCCGGACTGGACTACGGGCCCGCTTTCCGTGGGCTGTCGGGCGTCTGGCGGCGCGAGGGCGAGATCTTCGCCGAGGTGACACTGCCCATGTCCGCCGAGGACGCCGACGCGTACGGGATCCACCCCGCGCTGCTGGACGCCGCGATCCGCGCGGCGGGCTGCCTGGACGCCGACGGCCTCGCGGCCCCGGTCGTCCCCGTGTCCTGGAACGGACTGACCCTGCACGCCACGGCGGCCTCCGCCCTGCGCGTGCGGATCACCGCGACCGGCCCCGGCGAGGTGGCACTGACCGCGGCCGACGCGACGGGCGCCCCGGTGCTCTCCGTCGACACGCTGACCCTGGGCGCGCCCGGCGGACAGCGCCCGGCGGCCACGCCCGCGGCGGGCGGCATCGAGAAGGGCGCGTTCCTCGCGCTCGACTGGGTGCCCGTCGCCACACCGGAGGCCGCCACCGGCACCCGCTGGGCGGTCGTCGGCGACGACGAACTCGACCTGGGCTACGCGATGCACCGCGCCGACGAGACCGTCAGTGCCTACGCCGAGTCCCTGACCGGCGCGGTCGGCGACAGCGGTGTCGCCCCGGACGTCTTCCTGGTGCCCGTGGTGGGCGACCCGCGGGTCCCCGGACCCGAGTCGGTACATGCCCTCACCTCCCGCGTCCTGGGCCTGCTCCAGGAGTGGCTGGACGAGCCGCGACTGGCCGGCGCGCGGCTGGTGTTCGTCACCCGCGGCGCCGTCGCCCTCGACGGCGAGGAGATCCGGGACGTGGCCGCCGCCGCGGTCTGGGGCCTCGTACGGTCGGCGCAGACGGAGAACCCCGGCAGCTTCCTGCTGGTCGACATGGACGACGCCTTCCTGTCGGTGGGCGTCCTGCCCGGACTGCTCACCCTCGACGAGCAGCAGCTGGTGGTGCGCGACCACTCGATCAGGGCCGGCCGCCTCATCCGGCTGCCCGACACCGAGGAGACCCCCGAGACCCGGGGTGCGGCACGCGCCTGGGACCCCGAGGGCACCGTACTGATCACCGGCGGAACCGGCGGCCTCGGCGGCGAACTGGCCCGTCACCTGGCCGCCGGGCGCGGCGTACGCCGCCTCCTGCTGGCCAGCAGGAGCGGACCGCAGGCTCCCGGCGCGAGCGAGCTGGTCGCCTCCCTGGCCGAGCTGGGCGCCGAGGCCACCGTGGTCTCCTGCGACCTGGCGGACCGGGCCGCGGTGACCGCGCTGCTGGCCGGGGTGGACGCGGCGCATCCGCTGACCGCCGTCGTCCACACCGCCGGTGTGCTCGGTGACGCGATGACCGGCTCGCTCACCCCGGAGCTGATGGAGCGCGTCCTGCGGCCGAAGGTGGACGCGGCCTGGCATCTCCACGAGGCCACCCATGAGCTGGATCTCGCCGGGTTCGTTCTGTACTCCTCGGTCTCCGGCGTGCTGGGCGGCCCCGGACAGGGCAACTACGCAGCGGCCAACGCCTACCTGGACGCGCTCGCCCAGCACCGCAGGGACCAGGGCCTGCCCGCGGTCTCCCTGGCCTGGGGCCCCTGGGGCCGGGGCAGCGGCATGACCAGTCATGTCAGCGCCACCGACCTCGAGCGCATGGCCCGGGGCGGCATGCCGCCGCTGGCCATCGACCAGGGCCTCGCGCTCTTCGACGCCGCGCTCGTCCGCGACCGCGCCACGGTGGTGCCCACCCGGATCAACGTCACCGGACTGCGCGAGCAGCAGGCCCTGCCGGCGCTGTGGCGGGAGCTGGTCCCGCGCGCCCGCCGCTCCGCCGCCGCGGCCGACCGCTCGCCGGTCACCCTGCGCGAACGGCTGCGCCACCTCAAGCCCGCCGAGCAGGAGAGCCTGCTCGTCGAACTGGTCGTGGGGTACTCCGCCGCGCTGCTCGGGCACCCCGACCCCAGCGGTGTGGACCCCGAACGCGGCTTCCTGGAGCTGGGGTTCGACTCACTGGTCTCCGTCGGACTGCGCAACCAGCTCGGCGAGGCGCTGGGCCTGCGGCTGCCGAGCTCGGTGGTGTTCGACCACGCGACCCCGGTGAAGCTCGCCCGGATGCTCCACGGCGAACTGGCCGGTCAGCTCGTCCCCGGCTTCCCCGGCGGCTCCGCGCCCGCCGCCGCGAGCCGGCCGCAGAACACGGACGAGACGCTGGAGGGGCTGTTCTACGCGGCGGTCAAGGCCGGGAAGATGGTGGAGGGCATGCGCATGCTCAAGGCCGTCGCCAACACCCGGCCGACCTTCGAGACCCCCGCCGACCTGGAGGAGCTCTCCCTCCCGGTCGTCCTCGCGGACGGCCCGGCCAACCCCCGGCTGGTCTTCGTCAGCGCCCCCGGCGCCACCGGTGGCGTGCACCAGTACGCGCGCATCGCGGCGCACTTCCGCGGCAAGCGGCACGTCTCGGCGCTGCCGCTCATGGGCTTCGCCCCCGGCGAGCTGCTGCCGGCCACCAGCGAGGCCGCGGCCCGCATCGTGGCGGAGAGCGCCCTGCACGCCAGCGACGGCGAGCCCTTCGTCCTGGTGGGGCACTCGACGGGCGGCTCGCTCGCCTATCTGGCCGCCGGCGTGCTGGAGGCGACCTGGGGCATCAAGCCCGAGGCGGTCGTCCTGCTGGACACCGCGAGCATCCGCTACCAGCCGGGCGAGGGGAAGGACCTCGACCGGACCACCCGGTACTACCTGGCCGACATCGACTCGCCGTCGGTGACGCTGAACAGCGCCAGGCTCTCCGCGATGGCGCACTGGTTCATGGCGATGACCGACATCGAGACGGTGCCCACCACCGCGCCGACGATGCTCGTGCGGTGCACGCAGTCGCTGGACGGCTTCCTGTTCGACACCGCGGGCGTGCCCGCGGACGACATCCGTGAGATCGACGCCGACCACCTGTCCCTCGCCAAGGAGCACTCCGCGCTGACGGCGCGGACCATCGAGGAGTGGCTCGGCGGCCTGCCCGCCACCGAGGCGTGACCAGTCCGGGGGGCGGGCGGCGGGACACCCCGCCCCCGGCCTTCACCGGCTGGTCCGAGAACGACTGGACGAAACGGTCGAGTTGAACGGCGTCCAGTCGCTAGGGGTCGAGGTTGTGGAGCGTGTCC
>NZ_JBSFUB010000126.1:0-17059 GCF_053591575.1 Streptomyces altiplanensis
ACGGCGGCCATGAAGACGATCTGGAGCACGTTCAGCTCGGTGAACGGCGTGATGACGTCGGTCGGCACGATGCCGGTCAGGAAGTCGATCCAGGAGCCGGAGCCCTCGGGCTTCTGGCCGTCCTTCGGCGTCAGGCCCGTACCGGCCCCCGGGTTGGTGACCAGGCCGATCACGAGGCCGATGGCGACCGCGATCAGCGACGTGATCATGAACCAGAGCAGCGTGCGCGAGGCCAGCCTGGCGGCGTTGTTGACCTTGCGCAGGTTGGTGATCGACACCAGGATCGCGAAGAAGACGAGCGGCGCGACGGCCAGCTTCAGCAGCTGGACGAAGATGCCGCCGACCTGCTCCAGCGTCGTCTTGAGCCAGCTGATGTCCTGGCTGCGCGCGAGCCAGCCGAGCAGGACACCCAGGACCAGACCGGTGATGATCTGGGCCCAGAAGGGAAACTTGTCGGATATTCGGAAGCGGGGCTTCCGGTCCTCGGGCGTGATCGCGGAGTTCGCGGACACGGACACACTCCGTTGCTTACGTATGGGGATACGGGGACGGGGGTGCGGCGGCCGTGAGCTGCACGTGGAACCGGAGCTGTGGGCGTCGCCGCTGCGTGAAGTCGCTTCTGATGTCAGATGTGGCGGCGACAGGCCGCGGACATGCAGCGGCAGAGATCGACATGCAGGCGCGCCACCAGCACGAGCGGAACGCTCATGACAGGGGAGTGCGCGGCTGATGTCTTCATGCCGAACACGTTAACACTTGTACTTTGAGAACATCAAAGCTGTTCTTTGGGTACGCGCGCCCCCGCCCCGGCCCGGAAAACGCCAACACCCCAGCCCCGGACAGGTGTCCGGAACCGGGGTGGTGTGAAGTGTGACGTACCTTACGCGGCCCTTACCGGAGCAGGCCGTCCTCCTGGCTGCGGTTCGACTCCAGCTTGGCCTTCACGTGGTCCACGCGCTCGACGATCCGCTCGGACATCGCGTCGCGCTGCTTGCGCAGCAGCACGAAGCTGAGCGGCGCGGAGACGACGATGGCGAGCATGAGCACCCACAGCAGGTTGGAGTCGCCCAGGCCGGCCGGGAGCACGCCGAAGTGGACCAGGCCCCAGATGACGAAGAAGCAGCCCACGAAGACGCCAAGGCGCATCGCGGTGTAGCGAATCGTTGCGTGCTTGGTGTTCACGGGGGACCTTCTCCTCAACGGCAACCTAAAGGGTCGCTACCAGTCAAGCACAGCGGTGCAGAACTCCTGCCGGGCCCCTGCCCTTCCCGGCCGTTCCCGTCATTCCAGCGGCAGCAGCATGACGATGTCGTCGCGGTCGTCGCCCGGTGCGACCCGGATCGCGCCGGGCACGCGCCCGACCTCCTTGTAGCCGCAGGAGGCGTAGAACCGGTCGGCTCCGGTGCCGCCGCGGCAGGTCAGCCGTATCGCTTCGATCCCCTCGAAGGACCGCGCCTCCTCGGCGACCGCCGCCATCAGGTCGCGGCCGTACCCCTTGCCCTGGTGGCGCGGGTGGACCATCACCGTGTAGAGCCAGATCCAGTGGGTCATCAACCGGTGCGTGTTGTACGTGAGGAACGCGGTGGCGGCGACGGCGCCCTCCTCGTCGTGCCCGACGAGCAGCCGGGTACGGCCCTCGTCGATGGCGGCGAGGTGCTTGACCCACTCGGGCCGGATGTCGTCGGCGGTCACGGGCGGTACGAACCCGACGGCGCCGCCCGCGTTGGAGACGTCCGCCCACAGGGACAGGACGCCGTCGCGCAGGCCGGGGCCGATCCGCGGATCAAGTGTGAAGGTCAGCGGCATGCCCCCGACGATAAACGGCCCGGCCCGGCGCCCGCACGGCCGGCTCCGCGGCCCGGGCGCCCCCGGGCCGCCCCCGCGGCGTCAGACCCGCATCGCCTGCGGCGACTCGCGGCGGTCCGCGTCCGGCCCCGGGTACTCGCGGATGATCTCGTACCGCGTGTTCCGCTCCACCGGGCGGAAGCCCGCGTCCCGGATCAGCTCCAGCAGGTCCTCACGGCCGAGCTTGTTCGGCGTGCCGTAGTTGTCCGCGTCGTGCGTGATCTTGTACTCGACGACCGAGCCGTCCATGTCGTCCGCGCCGTGCTGGAGCGCGAGCTGCGAGGTCTGCACGCCGTGCATGACCCAGAAGACCTTGACGTGCGGGACGTTGTCGAAGAGCAGCCGCGAGACCGCGAAGGTCTTCAGCACGTCGGCGCCGCTCGCCATCGTCGTACGGGCCTGAAGACGGTTGCGGATCTTGCCGTCCTTCATGTCCTCGAAGTCGTGCTGGTAGCGCAGCGGGATGAAGACCTGGAAACCGCCGGTCTCGTCCTGGAGCTCACGCAGCCGCAGCACGTGGTCCACGCGGTGGCGCGGCTCCTCGATGTGCCCGTACAGCATCGTCGCCGGGGTCTTGAGCCCCTTCTGGTGCGCGAGGCGGTGGATGCGCGACCAGTCCTCCCAGTGGGTGCGGTGGTCGACGATGTGCTGGCGGACCTCCCAGTCGAAGATCTCCGCGCCGCCGCCGGTCAGCGACTCCAGGCCGGCCTCGATGAGCTCGTCCAGGATCTCCGAGGCCGACATGCCCGACACGGTCTCGAAGTGGTGGATCTCCGTCGCCGTGAAGGCCTTCAGCGAGACGTTCGGAAGGGCCTTCTTCAGCTCGCTCAGGGAGCGCGGGTAGTAGCGCCACGGGAGGCTGGGGTGGAGGCCGTTGACGATGTGCAGCTCGGTGAGGTTCTCGTTCTCCATCGCCTTGGCGAGCTTGACGGCTTCCTCGATGCGCATCGTGTACGCGTCCTTCTCGCCCGGCTTGCGCTGGAACGAGCAGTACGCGCACGACGCGGTGCACACGTTCGTCATGTTGAGGTGGCGGTTGACGTTGAAGTGGACGACGTCGCCGTTCTTGCGCGTGCGCACCTCGTGGGCGAGACCGCCCAGCCAGGCCAGGTCGTCGGACTCGTAGAGGGCGATGCCGTCCTCGCGGGTCAGCCGCTCACCCGTCCGGACCTTCTGCTCCAGCTCGCGCTTGAGTCCTACATCTTTGATAGATGCAGTCATCTCCGGCCGCCTCCCATTTGTCTACGAATCAGGCTCAGAACACCGTACTCCCCCGCCCCCCGGCCGGAGGGACCCCCCATTGGCGCTCCGCGTCAGCCTTCCTCGGGCAGTCCCCCGACGCGGTTCTCCCACTTGGTGGAGAGCACGATCGTCGTCCGGGTGCGCGAGACGCCCCGCGTGCCGGACAGCCGCCGGATCGTCTTCTCCAGGCCGTCGACGTCCCCCGCGCGGATCTTGAGCATGAACGAGTCGTCGCCCGCGATGAACCAGCAGTCCTCGATCTCCTCGAGGTCGCGCAGCCTGCGCGCCACGTCCTCGTGGTCCGCCGCGTCCGAGAGCGAGATGCCGATCAGCGCGGTGACGCCGAGGCCGAGCGACTTCGCGTCGACCGTCGCGCGGTAACCGGTGATGACACCGGCCGCCTCGAGGCGGTTGATGCGGTCGGTGACGCTGGGCCCCGAGAGCCCGACGAGCCGGCCGAGTTCGGCGTACGAGGCCCTGCCGTTCTCTCTGAGGGCCTGGATGAGCTGCCTGTCCACGGCGTCCATATGCCTGAAGCCTTCCATTGTTCAGCAATACCGCGAGTTTATGTGTGCAATCTAAGGCGTGCAGCGCTCAACGCCCGTTGTCTTTCCGGGAGCCCCCGAGCTCCCCCTCCCAGCGGCGGTACAAGCCGTGCGGCACCCCTGCCGCGTCCAGCACCCGCCCCGCGACGAAGTCCACCAGGTCCTGGATGTGCGTCGCTCCCGCGTAGAACGCCGGGGAGGCGGGCAGCACCACGGCGCCCGCCTCGTCCAGCGCCACCATGTGCTTGAGGGTCTGGCCGCTCAGCGGCGTCTCCCGCACCGCGACCACGAGCGGGCGCCGCTCCTTGAGCGTCACGCTCGCCACCCGTTGCAGCAGGTCCTTCGACAGTCCCAGCGCCACCCCGGCCACGCTCGCCGTCGACGCCGGCACGACGAGCATCCCCTTGGCGGGGTACGAACCCGACGAGGGCCCGGCGGCGAGGTCCCCGGCCGCCCAGTACCGCACGTCGCCCACCTCGGCGGCGAACGTGTCCGGCCTGCCGTCCGCGCCGCGCGCCAGCCACGTGCGCAGGTCCTCCTGCCAGTGGGCGTCCCGGAACGCGATGCCCGTCTCGTCGAGCAGCGTCAGGCGCGAGGCCCGGCTGACCACCAGGTCCACGCTCTCGCCGGCGTCCAGCAGCCCGCGCAGCACGGCGGCGGCGTACGGCGTGCCCGACGCCCCGGAAACCCCTACGACCCATGGCCGGCGCGGCTGCTGACCGCGTGTATGTCCTGACTCCACGTGCCCGACCTTATCCGGGCTCCCCCGGGCGGAACCGAGTCAGGTGCCCGGGACGTTCCACCGGCAGAGCCGCACGTACCGCAGGGGGACGCCATGTCACCGACCGCCGCTGGACAGAGCCGGAACCGGAGCCGGGGACACCGGGCGAAGGCCGCCGCCGCGCTGATGCTCGGCTGGGTCGCGCTGCTGTGGGTCCTGGAGGCGCTGGACACCGCGACGGGCGCGCTGAACACGTACGGGCTGAGCCCGCGCGACGTCGGCGAGCTGCGCGACGTGCTCCCGATGCCGTTCCTGCACCACGGCTTCGACCACCTCGCCTCGAACACCGTCCCGCTGCTGGTCCTCGGCTTCCTCGCCGCCCTGAGCGGCATACGCCGCTTCGCGGGCGTCGTCCTGGTCATCGTGCTCGTCAGCGGCCTGGGGGTCTGGCTCACCGCCCCCGACCACTCCAACACGGCGGGCGCGTCGGGCGTCGTCTTCGGCCTCTTCGGCTACCTGCTGGTCCGGGGCTTCGTCGACCGCAGCGCACTGGACGTCGTGACCGGCCTGGTGGTGGCCGCGGTCTACGGCTCGATCCTGTGGGGCGTCCTCCCGGCCAATGCCGCCGTCAGCTGGCAGGGCCACCTCTTCGGCCTGGCCGGCGGCGTGCTCGCCGCGTTCCTGTTCCGGCGGCGGACCTCCCCCACAAGTCCCGCGCGGCTCACACCGTGAGGCCGCGCACCAGCAGGTCGATCAGCGCGCACCCGAACAGGGCGATCCCGATGAAGCCGTTCGTCGTGAAGAACGCCCGGTTGAGGCGGGACAGGTCGTGCGGCTTGACGATCGTGTGCTCGTAGAAGAAGGCCGCGGTCACTATCACCAGGCCGGCCCAGAAGAACGCCCCCGCGTCGGTGGCCAGCGCGTACCAGACCAGCAGGACGGTCGTCACCGCGTGGCACGCCCGCGCCCCGTACAGCGCGGCCGGGACCCCGAAGCGGGCCGGCACGGACTTCACCCCGTGCGCGCGGTCCGCCTGGACGTCCTGGCTGCCGAAGATCAGGTCGAAGCCGCCGATCCAGATGCCGACCGCGAGGCCGAGGATCACCGCGTCCCAGGACCACTCCCCCGTGATCGCGAGCCAGGCGCCGACGGGGCCCATGGCCTGGGCGAGGCCGAGGATCGCGTGCGGGAAGTGGGTGAAGCGCTTCCCGTACGGATAGACCACCATCGGGACCACCGCGACCGGCGCCAGCGCCAGGCACAGCGGGTTCAGCGCGGCCGCGGCGCCGAGGAAGACCACCACGGCGACGAGCGCGCCGGTCCAGGCCGACCTGACCGAGACCGCGCCGGTGACCAGCTCGCGGTTGGCGGTGCGCGGGTTGCGGGCGTCCAGCTCCCGGTCGATGATCCGGTTGCACGCCATCGCGAACGTACGCAGCCCGACCATGGCGACCGTGACGAGCAGCAGCTTGCCCCAGTGGATGTTCCGGTCCAGCTGGAACATCGCGGTGAGCGCGGCGATGTACGCGAAGGGCAGCGCGAAGACCGAGTGCTCGATCATCACCAGCCGCAGGAACGCCTTGGTCCTGCCGGTCTGCGGAACGGCGGCCGCCGCGCTGGTCACAGCCCGTACTCCTTCCAGCGCCTCGACACCCGTTCGGAGGTCCCGGGGTCGGACTCGACCATGTTCGGCCAGCCCCCGTCCCGGGTGTAGCCCTCCTCGGGCAGCTTCTTCGTCGCGTCGATGCCCGCCTTGCCGCCCCAGAACTGCTGGTACGACGCGTGGTCGAGGTGGTCGACCGGTCCTTCCACCACCGTGAGGTCGCGGGAGTAGTCGACGTTCCCCAGCGCCCGCCAGGCCACCTCGTGGTAGTTGTGCACGTCGCAGTCCTTGTCGACCACGATGATCAGCTTCTCCAGCGAGAGCATGTGCGCGCCCCAGATGGCGTGCATGACCTTCTGCGCGTGCTTCGGGTACTTCTTGTCGATCGCCACGATGACGCAGTTGTGGAAGCCGCCCGCCTCCGGCAGGTGGTAGTCCACGATGTCCGGGACGATGATCTTGAGCAGCGGCAGGAAGAAGCTCTCCGTGGCCCGCCCCAGCGGCCCGTCCTCCGTGGGCGGCCGCCCCACCACGATCGACTGGAGCAGCGGACGCCGCCGCATCGTGATCGTGTCGATCGTCAGCGCCGGGAAGTCCTCCTGCGGCGTGTAGAACCCGGTGTGATCGCCGAAGGGCCCCTCCGGCAGCATCCTCCCGGGCTCCAGCCACCCCTCCAGCACGACCTCCGCCTGGGCCGGGACCTGGAGCGGGACCGTCTTGCAGTCGACCATCTCGATGCGCTTGCCCGACAGGAAGCCCGCGAAGAGGTACTCGTCGATGTCGCCCGGCAGCGGAGCTGTCGAGGCGTACGTCACGGCCGGCGGCGCACCGAAGGCGATCGCGACCGGCAGCCGCTCGCCCCGCCGGGCCGCCACCTGGTAGTGGTTCCGGCTGTCCTTGTGGATCTGCCAGTGCATCCCGATCGTGCGCTTGTCGTGGCGCTGGAGCCGGTACAGCCCCAGGTTCCTGATGCCCGACTCCGGGTCCTTGGTGTGCGTGAGGCCCAGGTTGAAGAAGGACCCGCCGTCCTCGGGCCAGGTGAACAGGGCGGGCAGCCTGTCGAGGTCCACGTCCTCGCCCGTGAGCACGACCTCCTGGACCGGCGCCGCGTCCGACTTGACCTTCTTCGGCGGCACGTGCGCCATCGACCCGAGCTTGCCGAACGCCTCCCGCACCCCCACGAAACCCTGCGGGAGCTCGGGCTTCAGCAGCCCGCCGATCTTGTCCCGGATGTCGTCGTACGACTTCAGGCCGAGCGCCTTGAGCAGCCGGCGGTCGGTCCCGAAGACGTTCATCGCCAGGGGCATCGACGAGCCCTTGACGTTCTCGAAGAGAAGCGCCGGACCACCCGCCTTGTTCACCCGGTCGACGATCTCCCCGACCTCCAGGTACGGATCGACTTCGGCCTTGATGCGCTTGAGGTCGCCCTCGCGCTCCAGCGCCCGGAGCAGGGAGCGAAGATCGTCGTAAGCCATGCGGTCCAGTATCCGGTACGCACTACGCTTGGCCCGTCACCGGGGCTGCCCACGGCGCCCTGCGGTCCGCGCTCTGGGAGCTTGCCCTCATGCTCAGGTATCTGCCGTTCCTTCTGGTGCTGGCGCTGTGGATCTACGCCTTCATCGACTGCCTGAACACTCCCGAGGAAGAGGTCCGCCACCTTCCCAAGGTGGTCTGGGTGATCATCGTGCTGCTCTTCGGCGAGGTGCTGATCGGCCCCGTCGCCTGGCTCGCGGCCGGCAAGGTCCGCAAGGGGGCTCGCGACGGCTCCGGCGGCGCGCCCTCCGAACGGCGCCGCGGGAACAAGCAGCGATGGGTCGCCCCCGACGACAACCCCGACTTCCTGAAGTCCCTCAAGGACGAGACCGCCTCTTCCGGAACGGGCGGCGAGGACGAGTCGGTGATGAAGGACCGGGAAGCGGACCTGCGCCGCCGCGAGGAGGAGCTCAAGCGGCGCGAGGAAGGCCCCGGGGACTCCACGCCGCCGAAGTCCTGACCCCGCCTCGCACACCACGGCAGCGGCCCCGGCGCCCCGCGGAGGACGGCCACCGCACCGCCCCGCACCGGCTACCCGGCGTACAGCTCGCGGTAGCGGTCCGGGTCCCACTCCGACCAGTCCCGCGGGCGGCCGTCGAGTGCGGCCAGGAGGTACGCGAAGTGCTGGTGCCAGCCCGCGAGGCGGCTCGGCCGATCGGCGGCGCCGGCCGGCGCCACCTCGTCGGTGAAGCGCAGCACCGTGCCGATGGCGCCCGCCCAGGCCGGCTCCAGGTGGAAGCGGACCCGCCCGTGCGCGGCGACGGTGTACTCGGCGACGTGCTCCGGGTCCCAGGCGGTGACCGTGCCGTGCTCGACGGCGTCGTCGCCGGTGTTCAGCCACCGCAGCGTGACCGCGCCGCCCAGGCGCGGCTCCAGCCGCTCGACGGCGGCGAGCCACTCCCGCAGGCCCTCCGGGGTCGCGACGGCGGGCCAGACCCGGTGCGCGGGCTGCGGGAGGTCCAGCGTGAACCTCAGTACGACCCCGGGGTCCCGGGGTTCGCTGGTGCCATGAGGGATCTCGTCCGTCATGGCACCAGCCTCTCCCCTCGGCCGGGCTCGTGCGAGCCGGGCCCGGGAGCGGGTCAGACGCCCGCGTACGAGTGCTTGCCGCTGAGGAAGATGTTCACGCCGTAGTAGTTCCACAGCCAGCAGCCGAACGCGAAGAGCGCCAGGTAGGCGGCCTTGCGGCCCTTCCAGCCCGCCGTCGCGCGCGCGTGCAGGTAGCAGGCGTACGCGACCCACGTGATGAAGGACCAGACCTCCTTGGGGTCCCAGCCCCAGTAGCGGCCCCACGCGTCGCCCGCCCAGATCGCGCCCGCGATGATCGTGAACGTCCACAGCGGGAAGACGGCGGCGTTCACGCGGTAGGAGAACTTGTCGAGCGAGGCGGCGGACGGGAGGCGCTCCAGGACGGACGAGGCGAAGGCGCCCGGCTTGCCGCCGCCCGCGAGCTTCGCCTCGTACCCGTCACGGAAGAGGTAGAGCAGCGTGCCGACCGCGCCGAGGTAGAACACCGCGCCGCAGAAGATCGCGGTGGAGACGTGGATCCACAGCCAGTACGAGTCCAGTGCGGGCACCAGCTGGTCGCTGTCGGTGTAGAGCCACGTCGTGGCGATGCCCAGGTCCAGCAGGACCGTGGTGACCAGCGGCAGACCGGCCCAGCGGACGTTCTTCTTCGCGGCCAGGATCGCCAGGTACACGCCGACGACCACGGTGGAGAAGGTGATCGAGAACTCGTACATGTTGCCCCACGGCGCGCGCTGCACCGACAGGGCGCGGGCCACCACGCCGCCCGCCTCGACGAGGAAGGCGAGGACGGTCAGCGAGATGGCGACACGTCCGTAGAGGTCGCCCTTCTCGGTGCCGCCCGCCGCTCCCGGGCCGTCCGGCACGTCACGGGTGCCCGCCGCGGACCGGGTGACGATCTTCGGCTTGTCGAGGACGGCCGTGGAGCCGCCGGAGCGCACGGTCACCGCGGGGGCCGCCGCTCCGTCGGCGGTCAGCGCGGCGGCCGTGCGGCCGACCTTGCTGCGGCTGCCGAAGACCCACTCGGCGATGTGGGCGAAGAAGGCCAGCGTGTAGACGGCCATCGACGAATAGATCAGCACATTGCTGATGTGGGCGAGGTTCTCGTTGGTTGCGGCCGCGAGATTCACGCGCGGACTCCTTCGACGGGTTCAGCGGGATCAGGTGCGGTCGGCGCCTGTGAATTGAGCGTTGCGGCCAGATCGGCCAGTTCCTCGGGAAGCTTCGAGGACTCGCTGCGGCCGAGTCCGGCCATCTCGACGACGGTGACGCCGTCCTTGCCCCGTACGGCCCGGACCCAGACGCGGCGGCGCTGGATGAACAGCGATCCGGCGAGCCCCGCGATCGCGGCGACGGCTCCCACCAGTGCGGGTACGTTGCCGGGCTGCTGCGAGATCTGGAAGGTCGCCCACTCCTTGACGTCCTTCTCGAACGTGATGGATCCGGCGCCGTCCGGCAGCTTCATGGTCTCGCCGGGCAGCAGCCGCTGCTTGAGGTCGGCGCCCCGGTCGTCCTTGAACGCCTTCATCTTGCGCTTGTCGAGCTGGTAGACGTTCTGCGGCAGGCCCGCGTCCACGCCGAGGCTGCCGTGGAAGGCGTTGAGCGCGAGGACGGGGAAGTCGAGGCCCGGGTACTGGGAGAGCATCGTGCCCTTGCCGGCGCCCGCGAACGTCGGCACGAAGAACGCCTGGAAGCCCAGCTGCTCCTTCTTGCCGTCCTTGTCGCGGTAGCCGTCCATCACCTTGATCGCGCCGGACGAGGTGACGTTGGAGTCCATGGGCAGCAGCGGCACCGCGCCCTTGAAGACCTCCCGGCCCTTGCCGTCCCTGACGGTGACGACCGGGGCGTACCCGTGGCCGATCAGGTAGACCTTCGAGCCGTCGACCTCCAGCGGCCGGTTCACCTCGATCCTGGTCTTCTTCTCGGCGCCGTCCGCCCCCTCCGCGTACGTCACATGGGCCTCGTACGTACGGGGCGTGCCGCGCTGGGGGCCGGTGCGCTCGTACGTCCCGACGAACTTGTCGAGCGTGAAGCTGAACGGCGCCAGGTCGTGGTCCCGGTCGAAGAGCGACCCGGACTTGAAGTCGTCGTACTGCGTGAGGGTGTTCGCGAAACCGCCGCCCTCGACGATCAGCTTGCCGCCCTCGGACTTGAAGAGCTGCCCGGTGGCGAAGGACACCAGCATCACGATGAGCGCGATGTGGAAGATCAGGTTCCCGGCCTCGCGCAGGTACCCCTTCTCGGCGGCGACCGCGTCCCCGACGGCGTGGGACCGGAAGCGGCGTTGCCGGAGCATCGCCAGCGCGGCCTCCCGGACCTGCTCGGGGTCCGTCTCCGTACGCCAGGTGGTGTACGCCGGAAGCCGCGTCAGGCGGCCGGGCGCGCCCGGCGGGCGGCTGCGGAGCTGGCCCACGAACTGCCAGGTGCGGGGCACGATGCAGCCGATGAGCGAGACGAACAGAAGGATGTAGATCGCGGAGAACCACACCGAGCTGTAGACGTTGAAGAGCCCGAGGTCGTCGTAGACCGGCGCGAGCGTCTCGTGCGCCGCCCTGAACTCCTCGACCTTCGTCTCGTCGACACCGGTCTGCGGGACCAGCGACCCGGGGATCGCGCCCAGCGACAGCAGGAACAGCAGGATCAGCGCGACGCGCATCGACGTCAGCTGCCGCCAGAACCAGCGCACCCAGCCCGTCGTCTCACGCCAGGCCCAGGCGATCCGGCCGGCCGCGCCGGGCTGCATCACGCCGCCGAAGGAACCGGGGACCGTCCGCTCCCGGGGGGCGGTGGAGAGCTGGGCACCGGCTTCGCCGAACTCCTGCTCCTCGTGTTCGGCGGCCGCGGCCGTCTCGTCGGTCGTCTCGGTCTTGCTCATGGATCAGATCCCCACCGTGAAGCTTTGGGTCCAGCCCTGCATGTCCTGAATGATGCCGTTCCAGATCCCGGTGACGAGCAGGATGCCGGTCGCGATCATCATCAGTCCGCCGATGCGCATCACCCAGGCGTAGTGCTTCTTGACCCAGGCGAACGCACCGAGCGCCCGCCGGAACGCCATCGCGGCGAGCACGAAGGGCACACCGAGGCCGAGGCAGTACGCGACGGTCAGTACGGCCCCGCGCCCCGCGCTCCCGTCGCTGAGGGCGAGCGTCTGGACCGCGCCGAGCGTCGGGCCGGTGCACGGCGCCCAGCCGATGCCGAAGAGGGCACCGAGTACGGGCGCTCCCGCGAGTCCGGCCGCCGGCCGCTTGTGGAAACGGAACTCGCGCTGGGTGATCCAGGGCAGCAGCCCCATGAAGAAGACGCCCAGGAGGATCATCAGCCCGCCGAGCACCATGGAGAGCGTCTCCTGGTACTCCTGGAGCGTCGAGCCGAAGTAGCCGAAGAGCGCACCGGTCGAGACGAAGACGGCACTGAAGCCGAGCACGAAGAGCGACGCGCCCGCGACCATACGGCCGCGCTTGGCCTCGGCCAGGTCGGTGCCGCTGATTCCGGTGACGTACGACAGATAGCCGGGTACGAGCGGCAGCACGCACGGCGAGAAGAAGGAGACGAGACCGGCGGCGACGGCGATCGGCAGCGCGAGTATCAGGGCACCGCTCAGAACCGTCGTGTTCGGGTCGGTGACCGCGGCGGCGAGAACGCTCACGTGGTCACTTCTCCGCGATCAGCGGGTCGATCATCTGGTGCAGCTTCTTCTCGTTGAGGGCCATCAGCGAGCGGGCCGCGATCCTGCCCTCACGGTCGATCACGATCGTCGACGGAATGGCCTGGGGATTCAGGCTGCCCTTGGGAAAGCGGAGAACCAGCTTGCCGATCGGGTCGTAGAAGCTGGGATAGGTGATGCCCCACTGCTTTTCGAACTCGATCGCGGGGCCCTTGGAGTCGTCACGGGTGTTGATCCCGACGAACTCGACTCCCTTGTCCTTGGTCTCCTCGGAGACTTTCGCGAAATTCGGCGCCTCGGCCCGGCAGGGCGAGCACCACGAACCCCAGACGTTCAGGACGACGACCTTGCCCTTGAAATCGTCGATGTCGAGCTTCTCGCCTTCGAGCGTCTCGCCGTCGAGCTTCGGGGCGTCCTGCCGCTCGCCCTTCGCGACGGTGGAGATGCCCCCGCTGCCGGTCACGAACTTCGCGCCGCTCGACCCCGACGACGCGGCGCCGTCGCCTCCGCACGCGGAGAGGGTGAGTGCGCCCGCGACCGCGACGGCGGCCGCCGACGCTGCGTGGCGGGTGCGGTTCGAGCGGCGGCGGGAGGCGCGGCTAAGGCTCATGTGAAAAGTTTCGCATGAGCGTTCCAGGGATCTTCCGCGCCCCCCGCGGTGCCCGTAAAGCCCCTTGTCAAGAGCGTTTAAGGAAAGACTTCCAGCCGCCCGCCGGGGACTGGCCGACCTGGAGGGAGCGCAGTTTGCCGAGCACCTTCGGGTCCTGCACGTCGAGCCAGTCGCAGAACTGCCGGAAGGAGACCAGGCGCACGTCCTTCCTGCCCGCCATGCCCTTGAGCGCTTCCTCGACGGCGTCCATGTAGATGCCGCCGTTCCACTGCTCGAAGTGGTTGCCTATGTAGAACGGGGCGCGATTGCTCTCGTACGCCCGCCGGAAACCGGAGAGATACGCCTCGGTGGCCTGCTTCTTCCAGCCCGGGTAGCGGGACGGCACGCCCTGGGTCGAATTCTTCGACTGGTTGGCGAGGATGTTGTAGTCCATCGAGAGCACCTCGAAGGAATGGCCCGGGAACGGCATCGCCTGGAGCGGCAGGTCCCACAGGCCGCCCCGCTTGACGGGCCACATCTGGTGGCCGCCGGGCGAGCTGGCGTCGTAGCGCCAGCCGAGCTTCTTCGCCGTCGGGAGGAGGTTGTCCTGGCCGAGGAGGCAGGGGGTGCGGCCGCCGACGAGTTCCTTCTCGTAGTCGAAGGGCAGCGGGTCGAGGTCGGTCCAGCCGCTGTTGGTCTTCCACTCGGTGACGAAGGACTTGGCCTGGGCGGTCTCGTTCTCCCACTGGGCGGGCGTCCAGTTGCCGACGGTGCCCGAGCCCGCGCAGAAGTGCCCGTTGAAGTGCGTGCCTATCTCATGGCCTTCGAGCCAGGCCTGGCGGACGTACTTCAGCGTGTCCTTGATGTGCCCGTCGGTGAGGTAGCCGATGTCGGAGGCGCCGACGGGGTTGTTCGGCGGCTTGTAGAGGCTCTTCTTCGACTCGGGGAGCAGGTAGAGCCCGGAGAGGAAGAAGGTCATCGCCGCGTCGTGGTCCCTGGCGAGCTTGAGGAAGCGCGGGAACAGGCCGTTGCCGACCTCGCCCGCCCCGTCCCAGGAGAAGATCACGAACTGGGGCGGCGTCTCACCGGGCTGGAGCGGTACGGGCTTGTCCGGCTGGTTCGGCTGCTTGCCGGTGTCGGCCGTCGAGCCGTCGCCTATCAGGCGTACGTCGCCGCCCGTCCTGGTCGGGGACGGGGTGCCACCGCCGTCGCCCCCCTTGCCCTTGGCCGGGCCGGGGTTCCCCGGATCCGACGCCTCGGAAGCGCCGCAGCCGGCCAGGCCGGCCGCGGCCGCCGCTCCGAGTCCCAGTCCCAGCAGACCCCTTCGACTCATGTCCCGCATACCCGTGTCCCCATCCGCACTCGTCATCCCCGCAGGCGCCCGTCGGCTCTTACGACGGACGCCGGGTTAGAGGTGCTGATGAAGACGTCGGTTCCGACGAACCGACATATTTTTCCCAGGAGTGACCCGAAAGTGACCGGGAAGTGATTGGTATTACGCGCCGAATGCCTTCGTTTTACCCTTCACGGGCTTGGCGCCGGCCAGCAGGTGTGGGGGCACGAGATCGCGGGCCGGCTCGCTGTAGCCGACGGACACGATCTTGTCGCCCTGGAACGTGAAGGTGGTGAGCGAGGCGAGCGTGCACTGCCGCCTGCGTGGGTCGTGCCACAGCCGCCGCCGCTCGACGAAGCTCCGTACGATCCAGATCGGCAGCTGATGGCTGACGGCGACCGCCTCGTGCCCGCGGGCCGCGTCGCGCGCGGCGTTCAGGGCGCCCATCATCCGTACGACCTGCTCGATGTACGGCTCGCCCCAGGACGGCTGGAACGGGTTCGTCAGGTGCCGCCAGTTCCCGGGCCTGCGCAGCGCGCCGTCCCCGACCCCGAAGGTCTTGCCCTCGAAGACGTTGGCCGCCTCGATCAGCCGCTCGTCGGTGGCCAGGTCGAGCCCGTGCGACTTGGCGACCGGCGCCGCGGTCTCCTGGGCGCGCTCCAGCGGCGAGGCGACGACGTGCGTGATGTCGCGCCCCGCGAGGTGCTCGGCGACCCGGTCGGCCATCTGCCGGCCGAGGTCGGAGAGGTGGTATCCGGACCGGCGCCCGTACAGCACCCCGTCCGGATTGTGCACTTCACCGTGGCGCACCAAGTGGACGACGGTGGTCTCGCTCATGCCGTGGCCTCCGCTGCGGCGCGGGCGGCGGCGGGCAGCGCGGCGGCGATGCGCTCGACGGCCCGCGCGTCGTGTGCGGTGGAGACGAACCAGGACTCGAAGGCGGACGGCGGCAGGTAGACGCCGTCGGCGAGCATCGAGTGGAAGAAGGCGTTGAAGCGGAAGGCTTCCTGCTTCCGCGCGTCGTCGTAGTTGCGCACCTCGTCGGCCGTGAAGAACACGGAGAACATGTTGCTGGCGCTCTGGATGCGGTGCGCGACACCTTCCTTGGCGAGCGCCAGGGTGACCAGCTCCTGGATCTCCCTCGACACCGCGTCGACCACGGCGTACGCCCCGTCGTCGAGCAGCCGCAGCTGCGCGAGGCCGGCGGCGGTCGCGACCGGGTTCCCGGAGAGGGTGCCCGCCTGGTAGACGGGGCCGGCCGGCGCGAGGTGCGCCATGACGTCCTTGCGGCCGCCGAAGGCAGCGGCCGGGAAGCCGCCGCCCATGACCTTGCCGAAGGTCATGAGGTCGGGGGCGACGCCGTCGACGCCGTACCAGCCGGCCTTCGACGTACGGAAGCCGGTCATGACCTCGTCGGAGATGTAGAGCGCGCCGTCGGCCCGGCACAGGTCCTTGAGCCCGGCGTTGAATCCGTCGGCCGGCGGGACGACGCCCATGTTGCCGGGCGATGCCTCGGTGATGACGCAGGCGATCTCGCCGGGGTGCGCGGCGAAGGCGGCCCGTACGGCGTCCAGGTCGTTGTACGGCAGGACGATCGTGTCGCCGGCCTGCGCGCCCGTCACGCCGGGCGTGTCCGGCAGCGCGAAGGTCGCGAGGCCGGATCCGGCGGCGGCGAGGAGCGCGTCCACGTGGCCGTGGTAGCAGCCGGCGAACTTCACGACCTTGGCCCGGCCGGTGAAGCCGCGGGCGAGGCGGATGGCCGACATGGTCGCCTCGGTGCC
The DNA here is from genome assembly GCF_053591575.1 of Streptomyces altiplanensis. Classification (NCBI taxonomy): domain Bacteria; kingdom Bacillati; phylum Actinomycetota; class Actinomycetes; order Kitasatosporales; family Streptomycetaceae; genus Streptomyces; species Streptomyces altiplanensis. Next base: position 15,883 of record NZ_JBSFUB010000126.1, read on the forward strand.
GCTGGAGACGAGCCGCACCTGCTCGACGGGCGCAACCCTGGCGACGATCTCCTCGGCCAGTGCGACCTCGCCCTCGCCGGGCGTACCGAAGGAGGTGCCGCGGGCGACGGCCTCCTGGACCGCGGCGACGACCTGCGGGTGGGAGTGGCCGAGGATCATCGGCCCCCACGAGCACACGAGGTCGACGTACTCACGGCCGTCGGCGTCGGTGAGGTACGGACCGGTACCGGACACCATGAACCGGGGCGTACCGCCCACGGCACGAAATGCGCGGACCGGAGAGTTCACGCCGCCGGGCGTCACAAGGGACGCGCGGTCGAAAAGCGTCTGCGAAACTGGGGCGTCATAGGGGAAGCTCACACAAGCCATGGTGTCAGAGGCTCCGGCGGTCTTGCGGTCAGGTGTTTCACCGCACGGTCGCTGGGGAGGTCACTGACACGATGATCGGGTTGCGCGGCCATGGCCGCGAGTGGTCGGGTGGAGATATGCATCGCGGTGGCGGAGTGGGCGAGGGGACCGACGACCTGGGTCCCGACGGGTCCCAGCGCGGCCGGCACCGGCGTGAGCGGGGACGCGGGGCGCGGGCGGACAGGCGCGAGGCGAACGTGAACGCGGACACGGGAAACAGGAGTGGCCGGGTGGGGGTGACCTACAAGTACTTCGGCGCTCCGAACGGAGCCACTGCGGCCCGCGTGCCCATCTCGATGCGTCCGGAGGAGCTGGGCGGCGACGAGCTCGGCATGGGCGGCATGTTCACGAAGATCAAGCCGGAGACGGTGGCCGCGATGGTCCTGACCGGCATCGAGGGCATACCCCTGCACAAGGTCCCGCCGCTGGAACTGGTCGTGCTCCACCCCGACTACGCGGTGGTCAAGCTCCCCATGACGGTCGTCGACCCGCTGCGCGGCGTCGGCGAGGAGTCGGTGGGCGCGGCGGCCTTCATCTGGTCCACGGTCCCGGACCGCGGGGGCCCGCGCGACGCGTTCAACGTCTACCAGCTGCTGCACGAGTGGCAGGACTTCAGCCACCGCCTGCACGAGGCGGGGCACCAGGCGTACTGCCTGGTCTGGCCCTGAGCCGGGGGAAGGGGCTGCCGTGGCGGTCCCGCATCAAGTAATTGATGAGGCCCTTGGAACGCTCGGGATCCTTGCTGAGCTCCTCCAGGGACTGCTCGCCG
>NZ_JBSFUB010000127.1:0-16990 GCF_053591575.1 Streptomyces altiplanensis
CCTCGCCGAAGACCCAGTCCGCGCTGCTGGAGTCGATGGAGGAGCGCCAGGTCACCATCGACGGGCAGACGTACGAACTGCCCACGCCCTTCATGATGCGGTGTCTGCGGGCCGCGGTGAGATCGTGGGTGCGGCCGGGCAGCACCCTGGAGATCCACAGGATCGGGCCGTCCGGACCGGTGATCACTTGCACGTTCACTCTGTGGCGCCGGTGCTTTCCCGAGTAGTCGCCACGTGCGTCACCGACCCGGTCGCACTCCGTGAGAGTGCCGTCGACCAGCACGTACTCCGCTCGCGCCTTCACCTCGCGCAGGGCATTGGTGAGTCCTGGCGCTCGGCGGGCGAGCAGGGCTACGACGGAGCGCACGTAGGCGTGGGCGGTGCCGACGCTGATCCGGAAGCCGGCAGCGATCTGGGCGAGGGTAGTGTGCTGGCGCAGGTACACCAGCGCGACCAGCGCACGCTGGTGCGCAGGCAGCCTGCACCTGTGGTCACCCTCTCGGAGAACGATGAACATCGTCACCGTCTCCACCAGTGCGTGCGGAAGGCCGAGTGCGGCAGAGTACGTAACCACCGAGGCCCCTCGGGTGATGAGTTCAGACGTCAGGCATCTGTCTCAACACCCCTGAGGCCTCGCCCGTTCTGGCCCAGCCCTCGTCACCCGATCGGTGACCACTCTGAAAGAGCTCACTGTACGTGAGCCCTCCTGGTGAATGACCTCGGCCTGGGCCTCGGTGGCACATCGATCTGCCCATGCTGCGACCGATCCGACCTTGCACAACCTGCGCGTATCGCTAAGAGTATCTGTATAGTTACAAACTGTAGCTATACGGCTGCCGCACACCAGCACGGGTGCCACGGTCACGGCTTCGCCCCTGCACGGGCTGCCCGAGCGAGACCTAGGAGTACCGGATGACCACTGCGGTCCAGAAGACACGGGTCCAACAGCGTTTCGAGCTGTGGGACGCAGACAACAACGGCAAGATCGACGCCCAGGACTTTAAGGCCGAGGCGCAGCGCATCGTGAAGGCGTTCAAGGAGAGCGAGGACACTCCGCGGGGCAAGGCCGTGATCGACGCCTACCTGAGCCAGTGGAGCTACCTGGCCCAGAAGGCCGGTATCCCGGAGACCGGTTCGCTGTCCCCGCAGCAGTTCGCCGACGTGGGCGAAGAGCACATGTTCCCCTTGGGCGAGAGCGGATTCTCCAAGGTGCTGCGTCCGGCCATCCAGGCCATCACCAACCTCGTCGACAGCGACGGTGACGGTCGGATCAATCCGTCCGAGTTCAAGGTGTGGCTCGACGCCATGGGCGTGGACTCGTCGCAGGCCCAGGATGTCTTCGAGCAGATCGACATGGACGGTGACGGACAGCTCTCGCTCGAGGAGATGGTCGAGGCTGTCCGCAAGTTCGTTTACGGAGAGAGCGACGTCCCGCTCCTCGGCCGCTGACCCAGGCTGAATCCCGCCTGGGGGCGGACGTTCTCCGGGCGGCCCACTTACGTCGGCGGACGCGGTCGCGCCCGCCGACGTATCGGAACGACCACATTGAGCGCATCACGCGATGTCAGTCGGTGTGTTTCGCTTGTGGCTGGCCGTGCCCAGATCGGGATTGGCCGTCGGTGATGCTCGCTGACGGCGGCGAGACCATCGCCAACGTCACTCTCCTGAGTGACCAGGCATGAGGTGTTCGGCCCGGTCGCCCCCGCCCCGACCGCCTGCTGGCCGACATCGGCACCGCCACGCCACCGCCCAAGTCGTAACGCTGGGTGCACCGTACCCGAAACCCGAAAGGATGAATTTGAGGAGCGGGAAGGGATTTTCAACCACATCCTGACTTGATTATCTGTGTCCTGCTATACATGCTGAAGTGAACGGTGCCTGTGCGAGCTGTTCCCGCTATTTTGATGGCACTATCACCACTTTACTCCGACAGCATCGCACGTCGAGAGATCGGCTGCATTAGCCTCAAATATGAAAATTGAGGACCCGGCAAATACTCCGCCCGCAGGCTGGCCGTCGACCCTTCCGGCACCCGCACCGGTTCCTGGCATAAATTGTTCTGCTATTGGGAAGCGGAAGTATGATTATTACCTCGAGCAGCAGAATCGCCGCCGACTCACACTGCTGCCGAATCCAGGCTGCCAAGAGATGCGGAATGTGTGCGAGATGAAGACCGTCAGCCTCCTCGACGTCGCCAGCTACCTGCCCAAGACGCGTGTCAGCGCCGACTTTTACACTGATTGCCCTGGTGCTGACGGCAACCTTCGTGATCACCCGATGTTCCGGCCACCCGCATACCGGCACCATATCGCCCCGGACGAGAGCTCGGTGGACATGATTGAGCAGGCTGTGCAGCCGCTCATTGCCCGACACGGGAAAGCCGCGATCCGCGACGTGGACGTGCTACTCGTGCACACCTTCCTGCCCGATTTGCCGTTTACCGGATGCGGTACTGAGGTCGTGCGGCGGCTGGGATGCCGGCCAGAGTGGCTGATCGACGTACACAACAGCGGCTGTGCCGCTTTCGTATACATGATGAAGCTAGCTCGGCAGATCATCGCTACGACCGACGCCAGATCCGCGTTGATCTGCACGGTGCAGAACATGGCGGGTCAGTGGTTCGTTCAACCCGATGTACGCAAGTTGGCCCAGGCAGCGATTCCCGGCGACGGCTGCGGCGTTGGCTATTTGACCGACTCGGAACAGTCACCGGTGCTCTCCGTGGAGTGCCAGCACATTGGCGAGTACGCAGGGGCCATGAGGGTGGCACTGGATGACGGGCGCAAGTACTGGGAACCCGGCGAGAGTCAGGTTCGGATCCACTTCACTGAGCAGGGCCTCGGTAAAGTAATGAAGCGCGGCAGTCGGCTAATCCCTGAAGCCGTGACCAAGGTGTGCGCAGATATCGGAGTAGTGCCGTCGGCGATCGACGCACTGATCACAAACCAGCCGAACCGTACCTTCCTCCGTAATTGGCGGGAGGCACTGCAGCTGTCCCCGGAACAGCACCTGGATACCTTCGAGATGTACGGAAATTTGTTCGGGGCCGCCGTCCCGGTGACCTTGGATCAAGCTGTTCAAGAAGGCAAGCTGACTGACGGATCGCTGCTTGTCCTCGGAGGCTTTGCGCACGCCGGTGACTTCGCTGGAGCGGCCGCCATTCGCTGGAACGGGAGAAGATAAACCGCAGTGGACCAGCAGGCAGAGACATCGAACCGACTAAGGCCCCGTAAAAAATCGACACGTTGGTTTAGTCTCTGTCGTGAGGGTCGCTCCGTGTGTGGTGGCGTGGAGGAGGAGTCCTGCCAGGGTGCTGAGGTGTGCTGCTGGGGGCCGGGGTGTGTGTGAGGCTGATCCTTTGGAGTGGACACCCTGACAATGGATCTTGATGGTCCAGGGAGGGATGTCCAGATGGGACGCAAGTCTCCGTATCCGGAAGAGGTCAGGAAGGACGCTGTCGCGCTCTACCGCGTCGCGGCCGGGCAGCGGACGTACGCGGCGGTAGCGGCGGATCTCGGCATCACCGCGGAATCGCTTCGGACGTGGGTGCGCAAGGACGAGGTCGTGCCCGAGGGCCGCGACGGCAGTGTGAGCGCGGCCGAGGAGCTGGCCCGGCTGCGGGCGGAGAACGCCCGGTTGCTCAAGGCCGAGCAGGAGTGGCGGCTGGAGCGCGAGATCCTGCGCCGGGCTGCTGCCTATTTCGCCCGGGAGGTGAAGTGAGCCCCCACCGCTGGGACTTCATCTCCGACAACCGCGCCGACTTCGGCGTCAAGCGGATCTGCCGGGTGCTTGGAACGTCCCGCGCCGGCTACTACCGGCACCTGGCCACCGAGCAGGCCCGCACCGAGCGTCAGGCCGAGGAGAAGCGGACCGTGAGCGAGATCCGCGCCATCCACGCCGAACACCAGGGCGCCTACGGCGCCCCGCGCGTCCATGCCGAGCTGCGTGCCAGAGGGCGCAGGATCAACCGCAAGCGCGTAACCCGGCTGATGCGAATCAACCACATCGTCGGCCGTCACCTGCGGAAGAAGAAGCGGACGACGATCGCGGACAGGGCCGCGCCGCCCGCGCCGGACCTGGTGATGCGCGACTTCACCGCGGACACGCTGAACACCAGGTGGTGCGGCGACATCACATACATAGCCGTCGGCACGACGTGGCTCTACCTCGCCACGGTGATCGACATCTGCTCGAGAAAGGTGGTGGGCTGGTCGATCGCCGACCACATGCGTACCTCCCTGGTCACCGACGCGATCGAAATGGCCGTGGCCGCCCGCGGCGGCCGGGGCCACGGCGTCGTTTTCCACACCGACAGGGGCGCCCAGGGCGGATTCAATCGGTCGTCGCAACACCTCATGATCAGCGAGGTGTGTGATGGTTCGTCGTCAGCAGGCAGCCGATCGGGCGATACGGCCAAAGTTGAGGTCTCCTGGGCATCCGAAATTCCAGCGTCATATCGAAGCAGCGTTCTGGGATGAAATCGCCAAAGGTCTCCTCGCGGAGGAAGCGGCCGCGGTTATCGGCGTGGCGCCGGCGGTGGCCACGCGCTGGTTTCGGCAGTGTGGCGGCATGCGACCGTTCGATCCGAAGCCGAATTCGGGCAGGTACCTGTCGTTCTCTGAGCGGGAGGAGATCGCGCTCCTCAATGCCCAGGGCATGGGCGTTCGTGAAATCGCTCGGCAAGCCCGTCGTGATCCGGGGACGATTTCCCGCGAGTTGCGGCGCAACGCGGCCACCAGGGGCGGGAAGCTCGATTACCGGGCCTCGGTCGCGCAATGGAAGTCGGACATGGCCTCCCGCCGCCCGAAGACTGCGAAGCTGGTCGCCAATCCGCGGTTGCACGCATACGTCCAGGAGCGGCTGTCCGGAGAGATCAGCACGCCTGGCGGCAGGGCGATCGCAGGACCTTCGACAAGCGCATGGGCGGGGCGGAACAAGCCGCACCGTAAGGACCGCGCGTGGGTGCAGGCGTGGAGTCCGGAACAGGTCGCGAACCGGATCAAGGTTGATTTCCCGGATGATGAGTCCATGCGCATCAGCCACGAGGCGATCTACCAGGCTCTCTACGTTCAGGGCCGCGGGGCGCTGAAGCGAGAGCTGATCTTGTGCCTTCGCACGGGCCGCGCACTGCGTGCTCCGCGTGCTCGTTCGCGCCGTAGGACCTGGGCGCATGTGACGCCCGAAGCGCTGATCAGTGAACGGCCTGCCGAAGTCGAGGACCGTGCCGTTCCTGGCCACTGGGAAGGCGACCTGATCATCGGATTGGAGCGGTCCGCGATCGGCACTGTCGTCGAGCGGTCAACTCGATTCACGATGCTGGTTCACCTGCCGCGCGAGGAAGGGTACCGGCACAAGCGATCGGTCAAGAACGGTCCTGCGCTGGCCGGTTATGGGGCGATCACGATGAAGACCGCCCTCGCCAATACCATGTCGACGCTGCCCGAACAGCTGGCACGGTCGCTGACCTGGGATCGCGGCAAGGAGATGTCGGCCCATGCGCAATTCAGAGTCGAGACGGGAATTCCCGTGTTCTTCGCCGATCCGCATAGTCCGTGGCAGCGCGGCACGAACGAGAACACCAACGGGCTCTTGCGCCAGTATTTCCCGAAAGGCACCGATCTCTCGAGATGGTCCGCCGAGGAAGTCGAGGCCGTCGCTCACACCCTCAACAGCAGACCCCGCAAGACGCTCGGTTGGAAGACACCCGCCGAGGCGTTCAACGAGCAGCTACAGTTGCTTCAACAAGCTGGTGTTGCAACGACCGGTTGAATCCGGTCAATATACGTCTGCCGCATTCGCCCAGGTCTGCGACCGGTACGGCATCCGCAGGAGCATGGGCAGGGTCGGGTCGAGTTATGACAACGCCCTGGCCGAAAGTTTCTGGCAGGGACTGAAGAGGGAGACGATGCACGGGAAGTTGTTCTTGAGGATGAGCCAGGCGAGGCTGGAGATCTTCGAGTGGCTCACCCACTACAACGTCCGCCGACGTCACAGCGCGCTGGGCTACCTCTCCCCGGTGGAGTTCGAACAGCAGCACCACAGGACAGCTAAACTCCAACTCGTAGCATGAACCCCTGTGTCCACACTCCGGGGGTCACCTCAGTGCGGCGTTGGTCAGATGGATGGCCGTTGCCACCAGGCCGCGCCCGGCGGTCCACCGGCCGTGGAATTCACCGACGCGGGCGCCCGCCACGAGCGGTCCCGGCACCAGAAGCCGCGCCCGGAAAGTCCGCTCGACCGGGCTGATGTCGATCTGCGCCTCGGAGAAGTCGAGTTCGCGTCCGGTGAGCGGGTACCACACCTTGAAGACGCTCTCCTTGGCGCTGAAGACGAGCCGGTCCCAGCTGATGCCGGGGTGTCGGGCGGCCAGCGAGGCGATCAGGGCGATCTCGTGCGGCAGCGCGATGGTGTCGAGCACGCCGTCGGGCAGCGGAGCGTCCGGCTCCGCGTCGATGCCGAGCGCGGCGGTCCTGTCGGACCGCGCCACGACCGCCGCGCGGTAGCCGTCGCAGTGCGTCATGCTGCCCACGATGCCCTGCGGCCACTGGGGCGCCCCGCGCCGGTTGGGCAGCAGCGGCATGGGCTGCTGTCCCAGGCTGCGCAGCGCACGCCTGGCCAGGAACCGTACGGTCGTGAACTCCTGCTGCCGCTTGGGCACCGAGCGCTCGATCAGCGCCATCTCCTGCGGGAACAGCTTGTCGTCCGGTGCACGCACGTCGTCGTACGCCACCTCGGCCGCCACCTCGGCGGGCAGCACCGAGCCGATCATCGGGCGGCATGTCCGGCCGGTTCCGGCAGGATCTGGCGCAGCGGTGTCCGTGGCGGGCGCGCCCGCCACTCACGCGGATAACCGACCGACACCTCTTCGAAGCGTACCCCGTCGTGGCGGGTGACCCGGGGGATGTGGAGGTGGCCGTAGACGACGGCGGCGGCGCGGAAGCGCACATGCCAGTCGGCGGTCAGCTCCGTGCCGCACCACTGTGCGAACTGCGGGTAGTGCAGTACGCGGGTGGGGTCGCGGACCAGCGGATAGTGACTGACAAGGACCGTGGGCAGCGACGGATCGACGGCCGACAGCCGGCGCTCGGTCTCCTCGACCCGGGACCGGCACCAGGCGTCCCTGCTGGGGTAGGGGTCGGGGTGCAGGAAGTACTCGTCGGAGCAGACCACGCCCGACTCGTGGGCGAGCCGCAGCGACTCCTCCTTCGTCGTGGCTCCGGGAGCCAGGAACGAGTAGTCGTAGAGGACGAACAGCGGCGCGACCACCACCGGCCCGCCGTCGCCCCTCCATACGGGGTAGGGGTCTTCGGGGGTGGATATGCCCAGTTCCCGGCAGAGCCGGACCAGCCGCAGATAGCGCTCTTCGCCGCGCAGCTCGCACGGGTCCTGCGGGTGGGTCCACAGCTCGTGGTTGCCCGGAGCCCAGATCACCCGGGAGAACCGGCCGCTGAGCAGCCGCATCGCCCACTCGACGTCGGCGTACTTCTCGGCGACGTCGCCCGCGACGATCAGCCAGTCGTCGTCCGAGGCCGGGCGCAGTTTCTCGACCAGCGTGCGGTTGTCGTCGTACACGACATGGAGATCGCTCACGGCGAGGAGTTTTCCGACAGGCACAGTACGGTCCTTATCGCTCATTGGTCGGGCTCGCTCACACAGGGTCGGGTCGGTGCGCCGATCCCGTCGGCAGGGCGCCCGCCACCGGCTGCCCGTCGTTCCCGGCGGGCTGGGCGGGGCCCTGGGTGCGGGCGTCGTACAGGCGGGCGTAGGCGCCCTGTTCATGGATCAGCTCGTCGTGAGTGCCGCGTTCGACGATCCTGCCCGATTCCATGACCACGATGACATCCGCGTCGCGGATGGTGGAGAGGCGGTGCGCGATGACGAAGCTGGTCCTGCCCTCACGCAGGGTGTTCATCGCGCGCTGGATCAGCACCTCGGTGCGGGTGTCGACGGAGCTCGTGGCCTCGTCGAGCACCAGCACCGCGGGCTTCGCGAGGAAGGCCCTGGCCACGGTGATCAGCTGTTTCTCGCCCGCGCTCATCCCGGCGGACTCGTCGTCCAGCACGGTGTCGTAGCCGTCCGGCAGCGTACGGATGAAACGGTCGGCGCAGGTGGCGCTCGCCGCGGCCACGATCTCCTCACGCGTCGCCCCGGCGCGGCCGTAGGCGATGTTCTCGGCGATCGAGCCGCCGAACAGCCAGGTGTCCTGGAGCACCAGGCCGAACTGCGCGCGCAGGTCGTCGCGGGTCATCGTCACGATGTCCGTGCCGTCGAGCAGGATCCGGCCCCCGTCGACCTCGTAGAAGCGCAGCAGGAGATTGCCGAGCGTGGTCTTGCCGGCCCCGGTCGGGCCGACGATCGCCACCGTACTGCCGGGTTCGACCGTCAGCGAGAGGTCCTCGATCAGCGGTCTGTCGGGGGAGTAGTGGAACGACACCCCCTCGAACTCCACCCGCCCGGCCGCCGCCTGGGCGCGCGCCGGACGCGAAGGATCGGGGCTCTGCTCCTCGGCGTCGAGCAGGGTGAAGACCCGGGCGCCCGAGGCGATCCCGGACTGGAGACGGCCGGCCACCGCGGCGACCTGCACGATCGGCTGGCTGAACTGCCGGGAGTACAGGATGAACGCCTGTACGTCCCCGAGGGTCAGCTCGCCGCTGACCACTTTCCAGGCGCCCACCACGGCCACGGCCACGTAGCCGAGGTTGGCGATGAACATCATGGCGGGCTCGATGGTGCCCGAGGCGAACTGGGCCTTGGCGCCGGCCCGGAACAGGGCGTCGTTGAGCTTGTCGAACCGCTCCTCGGCCTGCTCGCGCCTGCCGAACCCCTTGATCAGGGAATGGCCCGTGTAGACCTCTTCCACCTGCGCGTTCATCGAGCCGTTGGCGTCCCACTGGTCCGTGAAGCGGGGCTGGGCGCGCTTGCTGATCCACGCAGCGAGCACCCCGGAGACCGGCACGCCGGCGAGCATGACCAGCGCGAGCGACGGCGAGACGACCAGCATCAGGAGGAGCATGGTGATGATGGAGAAGACCGAGGTGATCAGCTCGGCCAGGGTCTGCTGGAGGGTCTGCTGGAGATTGTCGACGTCGTTGGTGGTGCGGCTCAGCACCTCGCCCGCGGAATTGCGGTCGAAGTAGCGCAGCGGCAGCCGCCCGAGCTTGTCCTGGGCCCTCTGCCGCAGGTCGAAGACCACCCGCTGGACGACGGCCGCGACCAGCCGGCCCTGCGCCAGCATGAACAGCGAGGCCGCGCCGTACAGCACGAGCAGGATCAGCAGCAGCCGCCCGACCGCGCCGAAGTCGATGTCCGACCCGTCAAGGAGGGAGTCGAAGATCAGGTCGGTGGCCCTGCCGAGCAGGAGCGGACCGAACGCGTTGAGTACGATCCCGACGATTCCCACGAGGAGCGCGACGGCGATGCGGGGGCGGTGCGGGCGCAGCAGGCCGAGCAGACGGCGGCCCGTGCCGCGCTTCTCGGGCTGCTCGGGGGGTGTCTTCACCGGCCCGCCGTTCGCCCGCGGGACGTGGTGCGCGGCGCCCGGTGCGCGAGCGCGCGGGAGACAGCGTCCGCCGTGTCCCGGACGAGCGCGGACGGGGCCACGGCGTGGCGCGGGTGCGCACCGGGCGCCGCCGGCCGGGGGTGACTTCTCAGGCAGGCCCTACGGCCGTCCGGTGAGACCATGAACGGTCTCCTCCTCGGTGAGCTGGGAGAGGGCGATTTCGCGGTAGGTGGCGTTGTCGCGCAGCAGTTCGTCGTGGGTGCCCGTGCCGACGACCCGGCCGGCGTCGAGGATCACGATGCGATCGGCGTACTGGACCTGGGCGATCCGCTGGGCGACCGTGATCACGGTCGCCCCGGCGGTCTCCGGCGTCAGGGCGGTCCGCAGCGCGGCGTCCGTGGCGTGGTCGAGCGCGGAGAAGCAGTCGTCGAAGAGGTAGACGGCGGGCCGCCGCAGCAGGGTGCGCGCGATGGCGAGCCGCTGGCGCTGGCCGCCCGAGACGTTCGTGCCGCCCTGGGAGATCTCGGTGTCGAGCCCGTCGGGCATGTTCGCGACGAACGTATTGGCCTGGGCGATCCGCAGGACCCGCCACAACTCGTCGTCGGTGGCGTCCGGGTCGCCGAAGCGCAGATTGGTCGCGACCGTCCCGGAGAAGAGATACGGGCGCTGCGGGACGAAGCCCACGGTCCGGCCCAGGTCCTCGGAATCCAGCTCCCGGACGTCGACGCCGTTGACCCGCACCGAGCCCTCGGTGGCGTCGAACAGCCGCAGCACGAGGTTGAGCAGTGTCGTCTTGCCGCTGCCCGTGGAGCCGAGGATCGCCACGTTCTCCCCGGGACCGGCGCTCAGATCGATCCCCTGGAGCACCGCCTTTTCGGCGCCCGGGTAGCGGAACTCCGCGCCGCGCAGCTCGACATGGCCCACCGCGTCCGGCGCGGCAGGCACCGGCAGGGACGGCCGGACGACGCTCGACGACGTCCCCACGACCTCCTGGATGCGCGCGGCGGACACCCGCGCGCGGGGCACCGAGAGGAACACGAACGCGACCATCACGACCGACATCAGGACCAGTGAGAGATACATCAGGAACGCGCTGAGCGCGCCGATGCGCATCGCCCCGCCGTCGATGCGGTGGGCGCCCGCCCAGAGGATCGCGACCGTGAAGGCGTTCATGAGGAGCAGTACCACGGGCAGCATCGACGCGATGAGGCGGCCGACCCGCTGAGAGACCTCGAACAGCTCTGTGCTGGTACGGGCGAACCGCTCGCGCTCGTAGCCGTCCCGGACGAAGGAGCGCACCACGCGCACCCCGGTGATCTGCTCGCGCAGCATCCGGCCGAGCCGGTCCAGACCGGTCTGCATGCGGGCGTAGAGGGCGCCCATACGGGCCAGGAGCAGACCGAACGCCACGCCGACGACCAGCACCAGCAGCACCAGGATCAGCGCCAGCGGGACGTCCTGGCGGAGCGCCAGCACGACGCTGCCCAGACACATCAGGGGCGCGGCCACCACGATGCCGAAGCCCGACTGGGCCAGCGTCTGCACCTGCTGGACGTCGTTGACCGTGCGGGTCAGCAGTGACGGCGTTCCGAAGCGGCCCACCTCACGGGCGGAGAAGTCCAGCACCCGGCGGAAGACGACCGACCGGATGTCGCGTCCCATCGCCATCGCGGTGCGGGCGGCCAGGGACACCGCGCCGACCGCCGCGAGGACCTGGACGAAGGCCACCGCGACCATCAGGCCGCCGAGCCGGGCGATGTAGCCGTTGTCGCGGGCGACTACGCCGTTGTCGATCAGAGCCGCGCCCAGCGTCGGCAGCAGCAGCGTCCCGAGGATCTGGACCAGTTGCAGAAGGATCAGCAGGGCGACGGCGCGCCGGTACGGGCGCACATGGGTACGCAGAAGTCTCAGCAGCACGGAAAGACGCTCCGGTTGGCAGAGCCGGCCCGAACGCCGACGCACACAGTGCACCCCATCGCGGAGTCGAAAATTACTAGTGTTCTGCCCCTTCCGGCCTTCCACGCGGGGCCCCGACTCGGGAATTCCCTAGTAAGCCCGGGATTTCTTGACACCGTGGTCGGCAGCTTGCGAGCGTGCCGATGTCTATCGTCCGGACATGAAGCGTATTCGATGCTGGGTTGTCGACCGAGCTGTGCGTTTGGGCGGTCTCTCCGTGGTCGAGAAGGGGTTCGTATGACCAAGCGTGCACTGATCACCGGTATTACCGGCCAGGATGGTTCTTATCTGGCCGAGCATCTCCTGGCCGAGGGTTACGAGGTCTGGGGGCTGAACCGAGGCCAGGCCAACCCGCGCAAGTCGAGGGTCAGCCGGCTCGTCTCCGAGCTCTCGTTCGTGGACGGCGACCTGATGGACCAGGGCAGCCTGGTCTCCGCCGTCGACACCGTGCAGCCCGACGAGGTCTACAACCTCGGCGCGATCTCGTTCGTGCCGATGTCGTGGCAGCAGGCCGAGCTGGTGACCGAGGTCAACGGCATGGGTGTGCTGCGTGTCCTGGAGGCCATCCGGATGGTGAGCGGCCTGAACGGCTCGCGCACCACCTCGGGCGGCCAGATCCGTTTCTACCAGGCGTCGTCCTCGGAGATGTTCGGCAAGGCCGCCGAGACTCCGCAGCGCGAGTCGACGCTGTTCCACCCGCGCAGCCCGTACGGCGCCGCCAAGGCGTACGGGCACTTCATCACCCGCAACTACCGTGAGTCCTTCGGGATGTACGCCGTCTCCGGCATGCTCTTCAACCACGAGTCCCCGCGCCGCGGCTCGGAATTCGTGACCCGGAAGATATCCCTGGCCGTCGCCCGCATCAAGCTCGGCCTCCAGGAGAAGCTGCACCTGGGGAACATCGACGCGGTACGCGACTGGGGCTTCGCCGGCGACTACGTCCGCGCGATGCACCTCATGCTCCGGCCCGACGAGCCGGACGACTACGTGATCGGCAGCGGCACCATGCACTCGGTGCGCGACGCGGTGCGCATCGCCTTCGACCACGTGGGCCTGGACTGGCAGGACTACGTCGTCATCGACCCGGCGCTGGTGCGCCCGGCCGAGGTGGAGGTCCTCTGCGCCGACAGCGGGCACGCCCGCGCCCAGCTCGGCTGGAAGCCCACCGTCGACTTCCCCGAGCTGATGTGCATGATGGTCGATTCCGACCTGAATCAGGTCTCCCGGGAGCACGAATACGGGGACCTTCTGCTGGCCTCCAACTGGTAGCCGTCCGAAGGACCGCAAAGGACTAGGGAATTCCCGTCGCGGTTCGTACGACACTCGCCACATGGCTTCCCGCTGAACGGCTGCGAAGCCATGTGGCTTTCCAATTTTTTCATATTGCACGGCGAGCGCGAGATGCCCCCGCGTGATTCATGTTCGGCCACTGGCTGTCGAGATGGGTTGAGTTGAGATGGACAACGAACAGAAGCTCCGGGACTACCTCAAGCTTGCTACTGCGGACCTCCGGCGGACGCGGCAGCGCGTCAACGAGCTGGAGTCGGCGGCCCAGGAGCCGATCGCCATCATTGGCATGACGTGCCGCTACCCCGGCGGCGTCAGCAGCCCGGAAGACCTCTGGCGCCTGGTCGAAGCCGGTGAGAACGGCATCTCCGACTTCCCCGCCGACCGCGGCTGGGACACCGAGGCGCTCTCCGCGTCCAGTACCCGGTCCGGCGGCTTCCTCCACGACGCCCCCGACTTCGACGCCGACTTCTTCGGCATCTCGCCGCGCGAAGCCGTCGCCATGGACCCCCAGCAGCGGGTCGCGCTCGAATCGGCCTGGGAGGCCTTCGAGCGCGCGGGCATCGACCCGACCTCGGTCAAGGGCAGCCAGACCGGTGTGTTCATGGGCGCGATGGCCCAGGACTACCGGGTCGGCCCCGCCGACGGCGCGGAGGGGTTCCAGCTCACCGGCAACACCGGCAGCGTGCTGTCAGGACGCATCTCCTACACCTTCGGCACGGTCGGCCCCGCCGTCACCGTCGACACCGCCTGCTCCTCCTCCCTGGTGGCCGTCCACCTCGCCACCCAGGCGCTGCGCGCGGGGGAGTGCACCCTCGCACTGGCCGGCGGCGTCACCGTCATGTCCAGCCCCGGCACCTTCATCGAGATGGGCCGCCAGGGCGGCCTCTCCGCCGACGGACGCTGCCGCTCCTTCGGCGACACCGCCGACGGCACCGGCTGGGCCGAGGGCGTGGGCGTCCTCGTGCTCGAACGGCTCTCCGACGCCAGGCGCAACGGCCACGAGGTCCTCGCCGTCGTACGCGGCACCGCCGTCAACCAGGACGGCGCGTCCAACGGACTCACCGCCCCCAACGGCCCCTCCCAGCAGGAGGTCATCCGGCAGGCCCTGGTCAACTCCCGGCTCTCCGCGTCCGAGGTCGACGCCGTCGAGGCGCACGGCACCGGCACCACACTCGGTGACCCGGTCGAGGCACAGGCCCTGCTCGCGACCTACGGCCAGGGACGCGAAGAGGACCGGCCGCTGCTGCTCGGCTCCGTCAAGTCCAACATCAGCCACACTCAGGCCGCGGCCGGTGTTGCCGGTGTCATCAAGATGGTCATGGCCATGCGGCACGGAGTGCTGCCGCGGACCCTGCTGGCCGACGAACCCTCGTCGCACGTCGACTGGTCGCAGGGCGCGGTCCGCATCCTCGACGAGAACCGCCCGTGGCCCGAGACCGGCGCGCCCCGGCGGGCCGGCGTCTCCTCGTTCGGCATCAGCGGCACCAACGCGCACACCATCGTCGAGCAGGCCCCGCCCGCCCCCGTGAGCGAAGACGACGACACCGTCACGCACCGGGGCCCGGTGCCGCTGCTGATCTCCGGACGGACCCGCGAGGCGCTGCGCGCCCAGGCCGCCTCACTGGTGGCCGCGCTGGAGTCCGAGCCCGCCGCGAACACCCTGGACGTCGCCTACTCGCTGGCCACCACCCGCGCGGGCTTCGAGCACCGCGCCGTACTCATGGCCGCCGACCGCGACACGGCGCTCGCCGGACTGACCGCGCTGGCCGAGGACCGCGAAGCCGCCGACCAGGTGAGCGGCGCCGCCCAGGGCGAGGGGAAACTGGCGTTCCTCTTCACCGGCCAGGGCTCCCAGCGCCTGGGCGCGGGCCGTGAACTGCACGCCGCCTTCCCGGTCTTCGCCGACGCGCTGGACGCCGCCTTCGCCGCCCTGGACCCGCTGCTGGACCGCCCCCTGCGCGAGGTGCTCTGGGGCGAGGACGCCGAGGCGCTGAACCGTACCGAGTACGCGCAGCCCGCGCTGTTCGCCGTCGAGGTCGCGCTGTACCGCCTGGTGGAGTCCTGGGGCGTCAAGCCCGACTACCTGACCGGCCACTCCATCGGTGAGATCGCCGCCGCCCACGTCGCCGGAGTGCTCTCCCTGAGCGACGCGGCCGTGCTCGTCACCGCCCGAGGCCGCCTGATGCAGGCACTGCCGGCGGGCGGCGCGATGATCGCCGTACAGGCCACCGAGGACGAGGTCGCCCCGCTGCTGGTCGGCCACCGGGACACCGTGTCCGTCGCCGCGGTCAACGGCCCCCGCTCGCTCGTCCTCGCGGGCGAGGAGGACGCGGTCGCCGAGATCGCCGCCCGCCTGGAGGCCGAGGGCCGCAGAACCAAACGCCTCGCAGTCTCGCACGCCTTCCACTCACCGCTCATGGAGCCGATGCTCGACGAGTTCCGCGCGGTCGTGTCGGGGCTGTCCCTCCAGGCCCCGCTGCTGCCGTTCGTCTCCAACCTCACCGGCGAGCCCGCCACCGTCGCGCAGGTCACCTCCGCCGACTACTGGGTGGACCACGTCCGCCGGGCCGTCCGGTTCGCCGACGGCATCGGCTGGCTCACCGGCCACGGCGTCACCACCTTCCTCGAACTCGGCCCCGACAGCGTCCTGTCCGCGATGACCCAGGACTGCCTGGACGCCGCCGACGCCGACGGATCCACCGCGCTCCCCACCCTTCGCGCCGGCCGCCCCGAGACCCACGCCCTCACCACCGCGCTGGCCGGGCTGTACGTACGCGGCACCGCCGTCCGCTGGACGGAGTACTTCGCCGGCACCGGCGCCCGCCGCCACGACCTGCCCACCTACGCCTTCCAGCGCCGCAGGTACTGGCCCAAGGGCGGCGCCCAGAGCCAGTCGGCCGACCTGCGCGCGGCCGGGCTCGGCGCCGCGCACCACCCGCTGCTCGCCGCCGCCGTCTCGCTCGCCGACTCCGAGGGCGTGCTGCTCACCGGCCGCCTCTCGCTCCAGTCCCACCCGTGGCTCGCCGACCACGCCGTGCGCGGCATCACGCTGCTCCCCGGCACCGCCTTCCTCGAACTCGCCGTCCGCGCGGGCGACGAGGTCGGCTGCGACCGGGTCGAGGAACTGACCCTGGCCGCGCCGCTGGTCCTGCCCGAGCAGGGCGGCATCCAGGTCCAGCTGTGGATCGGCAACCCCGACGACTCGGGCCGCCGCACGGTCGACGTCTACTCCCGGCCCGAGGAGAGCGACGAGAACGCCTGGACCCGGCACGCCACCGGCGTACTGGCCGTCGACGAGCAGACCGCCGGGCACGGCGCCGGATTCGACGCCGCGCAGTGGCCCCCCGCCGGGGCCCGGCCCGTGTCCGTCGAGGGCGTCTACGACCGGTTGGCCGAGGAGGGCTTCGCCTACGGCCCGGTCTTCCAGGGTCTGCGGGCCGTCTGGCGGCACGACGGCGACGTCTACGCCGAAGTCGCACTGCCCGAGGGCGGCGACACCGGAGCGGACACGTTCGGACTGCACCCCGCACTGCTGGACGCCGCGCTGCACGCCGCGTCCTTCGTCGAGCTCGGCGCGGACAGCCGCGGCGGGCTGCCCTTCTCCTGGGAGGGCGTGTCCCTGCACGCCACCGGGGCCACCGCACTGCGGGTGCGGCTGACTCCGACCGGCGAGGACTCGATCGCGATCCAGGTCGCCGACGCCTCCGGCGCGCCCGTGGTCTCCGTGGAGTCGCTGGTGCTGCGGGCGGCCGCCGCCCAGCAGCTCGACTCCGCCGCCACGGCCGCGCGCGACGCGCTGTTCGGCCTGGACTGGGTGTCCGTACGGCAGGGGGCGACCGCTCCCGAGTCCGTCGCCCTGGTCGGCCCCGACGCGTTCGGACTCGTCGGGCACGGGGCGCTCACCGCCGCCACGTACCGGGATCTGACGGAGCTGGCGGCGGCCGACGGGCCCGTGCCCGTCGTCGTCCTGGTGACCCTCGACGGCAGGACCGGCGCCGACGCGGCGCGGTCCGCCCGCACACTGACGGCCGAAGCCCTGGCATCCGCGCAGTCCTGGCTCGCCGACGAGCGGTTCGCCGCGTCACGGCTGGTGTTCGTGACGCGCGGCGCGGTCGGTGGCACCGACGTGGCCGCGGCCGCGGTGTGGGGCCTGGTGCGGTCGGCGCAGTCGGAGAATCCGGGCTGCTTCGGCCTGGTGGACCTCGATCCGGTGGGACCGGTCGTCCTGCCGTTGCCGGCGCTGGA
>NZ_JBSFUB010000128.1:0-16048 GCF_053591575.1 Streptomyces altiplanensis
GTCTCATCCACGATCCCCCAGCCCTCTGTCCAACCCTAACGATGGCGCACTCAGGCACGATAACCACAAGGACGCCATAAGAAACGACTTCTAAGACGTCGTTTCCTTTGGCGGTTTGGCTCGTTGTGCTGGGCATGGCGAGTCTTGCCGAGCGGTTGGTGCCGGATGAGTTGTGGGAGTTGTTCCGCACAGTGGTGCCGGAGACGGTGGTGATGCGCCCGCAAGGAGGAGGCCGCCGGCGGGCGGGAGATCGTGAGTGTCTGGCCGCGATCGTGTTCGTGGCTACGTCGGGTTGTACGTGGCGGCAGGTGCCGCCGCTGTTTGGGCCGGCCTGGCCGACGGTCTACCGGCGTTTCGCCCGCTGGAGCAAGGAGCGGGTCTGGGCCCGTCTCCACCGGGTCGTCCGGGATGAGCTCGGCGCCCAGGCAGACCTGGACTGGTCGCGTTTCGCCATCGACTCGGTGAGTGTCCGGGCTCTCAAAGGGGGCTGCTGACCGGACCGAATCCGACCGGTCGCGGCAAGAACGGATCGAAGGTCCACCTGGTCACCGACCGATCCGGGCTTTTGGTCGCGGTCGCCATCTGTGCGGCGAACACCCACGACCGTCTCGCGCTGAAGCCGCTCGTCGCCTCGATACCGCCGATCCGCAGCCGCCGCGGTTCCCGCCGCAGGCGGCCCGACAAGCTCCACGGCGACAAGGGCTACGACTACCCCCACCTGCGGCGATGGCTCCGCTCTCGCGGCATCGCACCACGGATCGCCCGTCGGGGCATCGAGAACTCACAGCGGCTCGGCCGCCACCGGTGGGTCATCGAACGCACCATGTCCTGGCTCACCGGCTGCCGCCGGCTCCACCGCCGCTACGAGCGCAAGCCAGAACACTTCCTCGCCTTCACAGCCATCGCCACCAGCCTCATCAACTACCGGCGACACACCAAGTGAAACAACGTCTAACAATCTTGCTGTGCAGGCGGCGCCCATCCCTCATCGCAGCCGTGCCCGCCGCAGTCGATGGGCGGGTGTGACCGAGCGGCTCAGTTGCCGAACTTTGGCAACTGAGCCGCTCGCGGGTGTGTCAGCGGTCTCGCGCAGCGTGCGTTAGGGGGATTACTGAAGGTAACCGGTGCAGGTGGTCCCGGCCACCCACCTGTGGGAGGAAATGTTGTTGTTGACAGTGCCGAACAGACGATCGTCGCTCCAGTACTCATCGCTGAGGGTCGAGGCGTAGCCCTCCGAGCGCGTCAGGCACGTGGAGTAGATGAAACCGTTCGGTCCGGGCCCGTTGGTTACCTCGAAGAACTGCACCACCTGATAGTTGCCCTTGTTCAAGACCGAACTGGCTTTGTTGTTGTCACCGCCCTGGAAGGAGCTGGCGCTGTCTCCCCAGTTGGAGTCGTCGCCGAGAGCTCTGCCCAGCATGGTTCCATCGCAGTACGATCCGTCGTACGCGTACATGTAGCCGGCGATGGCGTTCTCGTAGTTGTCCGCGCACGTCCCCGCGGCGGCGGAGGCGCTGGGGACGGGCCCAAGGGTGACGAGGCCCACCAAGGCCGCGACGAGGGCGGCTGAACTGTTCATACGCATGTTGCATCTCCTATTTCGAATGACCTTGCAGACCAGCGACCGGACGTCCGGTGCCGTCGGGCGTACTCAGGGCGTGACCTGCCGGGCCTGCTTCAGCGCGCGCACGCGCATCTCCCGGTAGTCGTCCAATTGATCGCTGTACTTTTTGAGCGTCTTCTCGCGGTATGAGGCTTCGAGGGAGCGGAGGACCTCACCCAGCGCTGTCTTCTGCGCGCAGGTCGCTTCCACAACCGCCAGCTTTTTGTCGAACGCATGCGCCTGTGACTGCGGCATACCCTGGGTGGCGACCTCGCGGGTTTGGCGCAACTGCTGAGGGCTGTCGAAAGGCCGACCGGCGTTTCTCATGCACTGCGCCCACTTGCGGAGCGATATGGTGAAACGCTTATCCTCCAGGAGTCGCAGCCCGTAGAGCGGGATCAGGTTCTCTACGGTCTTACGCGCGACGAACCAGGAGCGTGCGTCCCCGTACAGTTCCTCCCGCGCTTTGTTCACGCATCCTCCACGAGGGGTACTTACTGTGCCCCGGCCGCCGGGAAGTTTCACCTCCTCCCGATCATCCGTGTCGCCGTCCAGCGCCCTCGTATACGCAGCACGGTCGTTCTGCGAAAGCTCGTTTTGGTAGGTGGTAGTTGGATGCGTACGGCGGATTCGCTCGCCCCGCTCCTGGAAAACGCGACCGTACCCATACTTCCGCGCCCACTCCACCTCCTCAATCACGTAGCGCCCCTCCTTGCGTTCATCAGCGCTGGGAACAGGGAATTCCCAGTAGGGCAGATCCTGCTCTGCCATACACGCCTTAATATGTATCTGCTCAGCGCGCTCGATCGCGATTTCCTCCGCGACAGTGAGGTTGCGAATTTCTGAATTGGTGACGGAATCCTGGACCGGCTGGTTTTCACAGCCGACCCCGCAGCAGGCCAATAGCATCGCCACGGCGATCGCCATGGCCCTCTTTCTCATGAGTTGTTCCACCTTCCGGAGTCCGACATCTTGGCCAAGTGAGGAGGAGACTATGAGGTGACGGGGGTCTGGTGTTTGCCATGTGTGCGCAGATCTTTGCCGCCTGTGCGCCAGCGCGAGCACAGGTGGCGGACAGACCTGTGCGGTCTCTCTCGCCTTCCAGGCAGCGGTGTCCCGAGTCCTTCTCCAGTGCGCACCTTCGTGAGGCTCCCCTCCTCGCCCCGCCCCTCCCAGTACCTCGAGACCGCCAGCGTCGGTGCTGGTTCAGTCCACGCCGGGATGTTCCAGAGCTGGGTCAGGGGGCCGACAGGACGGAGACCTGCCAGGATCCCGATCTCGTGCGCCATCTGCCATCAAGCCGACCGTAGGGTGGACGCGAGTTTGGGATCCGGTCGTTCATGTGAGAGCTTCGTCAGTCGTATACCGTTCAACTCGCTTGCTCCTATGGGCCTTTCGGGAGGAGAACTCGCGTGGTTGCACGACTGTCGGGGGGACTTGTGAAACTACGGACCGAAGCGTCATCAGGACATCGCGATGGTCTGCTCGGACTGGGGCTCTGCACATGAGCCCGGTACTGGACACCTCGTTCCTGCCGCCGAAGGACCGAGAGGAATCGATCCGGCACGCGGTCTGGGAATCCGTCGTGCCGGTCGACATCCATCACCACCAGTCGGCGAATGAACTCTCGGTTCGCATGGGCCTCAGCAGCGTTGGACCCTTGAGGATCTGCTCAGCGCGGGCGACCGCGCTGACGGTGCAGCGCACTCCGCGACTGGCCAGGGCGGATGAGGAGCCGGCAGTCTTCCTCGGCCTCCAGGTGACGGGCACCAGCCTGGTGGTACAGAACGACCGTGAAACCGTACTGAGGCCGGGAGACTTCGCCCTCTACGAGACGGTTTCGCCGTACACACTTGTCTTCGACGAAGGAGTCTCTCACCATTTCCTGCGCTTCCCGCGCGCCGCACTCGCGCTGCCAGGGCGGTCGCTGCGAGACATCGCCGCGGTCCGCCTGGGCCCCGACAACCCCGTCGCGGGACTCGCCTTCACTTACTTCTCCCAGCTGGCCGTCACCGAAGAGCTGCGCGAGGGCCCGCACGCGGACACAGTTGTGCAGCCCAGCATCGAGCTGGTCCGTGCTGTCGTGGCGGCGCAGCTCGGTAGCACCAGCCTGTCCAGAGGGCCGATGGAGGCGACACTCCATCTGCGGATTACGCAGTACGTTCGGTCGCACCTGGCCGACCCCGGCCTGTCAGCCTCGCAGATCGCCGCCGCACACAGCATTTCGGTCCGCCATCTGTACACGCTGCTAGCCAGGTCAGGCATCGGTCTCGGCGACTGGATCCGCTCTCAGCGTTTGGCGGAATGCAGGAAAGAACTGGCTGGTCCGAACGGCCGCATGCGCACCATCGCAGCAACAGGACGGCGCTGGGGCTTCGTCGACGCCACCCACTTCAGCAGGGTTTTCAAACAGGTCTACGGCCTGTCCCCTCGCGCCTGGCGCGACCAGAACCATTCCCAGCGGGGACTTCACTGAGCCTCCACCAACTTGAATTCGCAGGTCAAAGGGCTGGTGTGACCAGTTCTGGGAGTACCCATGCTGGTCACGGGCGACTGTCTGAGCAGTAGATCCTCCGTCAGCGGTTGATTTCTAGGTTCGTCAGGACGAGCAGGGCGCGCAGGAGTTGGGTGGCGCGGGGTCGGTGCGGAGCTTGGTGAGGATCCGCCAGTTCTTGAGGTGGGCGAAGCCGTGCTCGACCGGTGCACATCCGACGGCGAGGATACGGTTGGCCTCCTTCTCGCCTTGAGTGAGCTGGTGGGTACGAGTGGCGATGTAGCCGGTGACGATCACGGGGTCGCGGATGTCGTTGTCCAGGCCGCGGAAGCCGAGGTCGGCCAGCGCCCCGAGGCCGGCGGCGCGCAGGTGGGCCAGGATGTGGTCGTGGCGGGCGGCGGTGTTGTCGTGGGTGCGCCCGGGCCGAGCGGCGGATATCCAGATCAGGCGGCCCTTCTCGTCGGTCAGGGCGAGGAAGTGCAGGCCGTGGCTACGGTGCTTGCCGGAGTAGTTACGCCGGTCGGCCTTACCGGTGCGGCGTCTGGTGCGAATGAGGGTGCCGTCGATCAGGACCACCTCCTGCCCCGCTTGGCGACCTTCTTCAGGGCACGGTCCAGGCGCGGTGTCTGGGCGGCGAGCAGTCCGATCAGTTCGTCGCGCCGGCGGCGGACGGTGGATTCGGACACGTTGTTGCCGCCGGCCATGTCGGCCAGGCGCTGGTCGTGACGCAGCACGGCCAGGGTGATCACCGCGATCTTCCCAGGCGGCAGAATCCGCCACCGGGACCCGATCGCCTTCAGGCGCCGCCTGAGCAGATCGGCGAGGTGGTTGACGGTGCGCGTGGACAGCGGCAGACGGCACTGTTAGACAAGCGAGCAGGTGTCCTTGGCGTTCTCTGGTATTCGTCACACACTTCCAACGGCCGCCGGGGACACCCCGGTTACGCCCGTGCCGAGCCGCTTCGAGTTGCGGTACTGCTGGTCACAGGCGGGTGGTGAACCGGCCGTCGGGCAGTTTGCGCAGCCAGCCGCGATCGACGAGTCTGACGAGCTTGCTGCGTAGCGGTTCCAGCTTGGCCTTCACGCTGACGTCCATTCCCACCACCTCGCCGACCTCGCGGGCCATGACCGGTCCGGCGGCCTGCCGCACGGCGGCGATGATGCGCTGATAGTCCCGCGGAAGCGAGGCTTCCTCGACGCCCGGTTCGCGGTGCGGGATCAGCATCACCGCCCGGCCCGCCACCTGCCCGGGCACCGGTCCGGCGGAGGCGCGTTCTTCGGCGAGCTGCCCGGTCATCTGTTCAAGGACGCGTTCGGCGACAGCGAGTTCGTCCCGCTCGGCCCGCACTTCAGCCAGCCGTTTGACCAGCTGTTCTTCGCGTTCGTCCAGCTCTGCGCGCCGCGCGGTGATCCGTTCCAGCAACTCGGGATCCAGCATGCAGTTGCCGATCCCGCAGGCAACCTGCTGTGGATCTCACCCGCCCTGTCCGGCCGCACCCATGACCTGACCGCGGCCCGCACCCACCGAGTCATCCGGATCTGCGAGCGCCAGGGCATTCCGGTCCTTGCCGACCGCGCCTACATCGGGGCCAGCTCCTGGGTGACCACGCCGATCAGGCGACTTCCGCACCAGGACCTCAGCCCGACCCAGCGGACAGTCAACCGGGCCCTGTCAGAGGCACGAGCACCAGTCGAACGAAGCGTCGCGAGGTTGAAGTCCTGGCACGTCTTCCGCAAAGCCCGCGTCAGTCCCAACCGCATGACGGCCATCGTCGCGGCCGTTCTCGCCTTGGAGCGCCAACGCTGAAAATGCTTCTTCACCGTCGCCTCCCCAGGGAGGACGGCTTTGGCGATGACGGTCATCCAGTGGGACCGACGCGGCGGATTTTTTGTCTCACGACCAGACGAGTCGCCCTTCGGCGACCTCACAGACCGGATAGTTTCCATCGGCGATCTTCGTCAGCTTCTCCGCCACGGAGTCGAAATAGTGAGCCAGGGATTCGTACTCGCCCGTGATCGTGATCTCACCCACGAACCACCTGCCGATAAGCCCGTCCCGCACGTCGATGAACTTTCCCGTCCAGCCGTCCTGATCCGACAGGAACGGGATCCACTCATTACGCCACAACGGATTGTCCGGCTGGTCCGGAGGGTCGAATCCACCGGGCATGTAGCGGTTCGCGTAGAGCTTCTCCATCGCCCGGATGCCCAGAAAGAAGCTTCCCTCGTCCGGGAACCCGGCGAAGCCGCAACATGCCACCTCGTCGTCCACATCTTCCTCAGGAAGATCCAGATTGTTCTGCAACAGCCACGCCCGCAGATCCTGAGGGAGGGAGATACTCATCCGTTCCTCGGCGCCCGCGAGCATCTGCTCCGTAGCGGGCCCAGGCAGATCCGCGTGATCGGCCGGGGCATGCTGCCGAAGAAGATTCATCACGCGGGACCAGCTCTCCGCCGCGCTCATTCCCCTCTGCCCTCTCTACACGGATGCCCCATACGACTGCGCCACTGCAGGAGTTGCGGAGCGCCGACCTGAGGACCTCGCAGGGATGGTACTCCGAGCAGGCTTCCTACCCCCTCCCCTACGACCACCTTCCGCCCCGAAGTACAGGACCGGCCGCTCAGCGAGGTGACCACCCGCCAACTCCTCACAAACCAAGCCACTGTGCCCGGCGGGCCCAGCCGATGTCGCCAAGGCCGTCCTCACCCTGGAGTGGCGAAGCTGAAAACGCTCAATAGACGAGTGGCATGCGATGCGCTAAGGGCATTGAGGATCGAGGTGTTCGTACTCAAACCACGTCAGTCTTCTCCCGTCTCCGTGGAAGAACTCAAGGAATACGCTGCAGGCCCCGCCGACCCTGTCGGCGGTAATGGATTCAGTTACGCTGATGACGCTGTTGCATGCTCTGCGGGTTTCTTGGGTGCCCAGATAATCGCCATTGTCAGCGGCGATAGTGGTGAGCTTGGCGTAACGGCATCCGCTCGAACTCAAGGCCCGGATCGTACCCTTGAAGCCAACACTTCGATTGTAGAATGTCAAGGTGCCTCGGATGTAGGAAGCTCCATACGACAGATCGACTTGCCTCGTTGGGTATGCAGCGGAAGTTGCTTGGGCTGCGGGCCCCGCCGAGGCCAACATCCCGACAGAAAGTGCCAACGCGCTTAGTCCACCGATGAACCTTGTCCGCATAAGGGCTCCAGGGCAACAGGGGTAACGGAAAGACCACTTGGTTGCGCAATGAGATGATCGGAGGACCCAGCATCCCATCTGGCATCGACAGATGCCAGACCCAGCAAGCCGACAGATGCAAACGCCAGGAATACGACGCCGACAGCATCGCGAGCGTACGAAAGCGCAGTGAGCCTCTTTCATCCTGTTCCGCGGGAGTGAAACGGGCTGGTCAGCGGGCGCGGTGACGAGGCAGGGCCCCTCATCGTTGGCGTGGTGATTCCACTCAACACACCGGCGACCGAACCGAGGGGCCCTGTTGGTTCCGTATCCTGCCATGGTCGACGTCCCGCACGAGCTCGTCGAGCATGTCTCCTGGCTGCTGTACGAGCACCGCCTGAGAATGAACACCCGCTGGCGCAAGCTCGGGTGCTTCAAGCAGGCGCTGCTCGCGCTCGTCCATCTGCGTAAGAACGAGACGTTCTCGCAGCTCGGGGCCGGTTTCGGGATATCCCAGGCCACCGCTTGGCGGTACGTCGACGAGACCATGGACGTTCTGGCCTCCTGGGCGTCCGGCCTGCACGAAGCTCTCGTCGGCCTCGGCGAGAGCGACCACGTCATCGTTGACGGGACCCTGATCCCGACCGACCGGATCCGTACGGACGAGCCGTACTACTCGCAGAAGCACCGCAAGCACGGAATGAATGTGCAGGTCATCGCCGCCCCGGACGGCACCCCGCTGTGGGGCGTTGTCATGTTGTTGGGTACGTGATTGTCTGACGGCGTGTCGGGGCGTGATGGGCCCCGGGTACGGTCCTGTTTTCAGGCCATGGTGGGCCGGTCGGCGGCGCCGGTGATCTGATCCCGGATGGCGAAGCGGACGATCATCTCGGCTCGGTGGTGATGTGCGGGCATCAGGTGACGGTGGGGCCGCAAGTGCGGCGAGATGCCGCTGAACGCGGACAGGAACCGCTGTGCCGCGCCCGTGGACCGCAAGGCCCTTCATCGCGCGTTCCCGCTGCCGGGTGGGCTGGTGGCTGTTCTCGGCCCGGTTGTTCAGGCCTTTATGAGCGCGGTGCTCGACGGAAGGCATGACCTGACGGTGGGCGGCGCTGCAGGAGCGCAGCTTGTCGGTGACGACCACCCGCGGCACTGCACGCGTCTTCATCAGGTGGCAGAAGAACCGCCTGGCGGCGGCCTTGTCCCGCCGGTTCTGCACGAGGATGCCGAGGACGCTGCCGCCGGCGTCGACGGCTCGCCATAGATACTCCAGCTCGCCGTTGCCTTGATGAACACCTCGCCCAGATGCCATTTGTCCCGGGCTGGGGCCGGCGGCTGCGCGGTCCGTCTGCACAGGCCTGCCCGAACGTGGCGCACCAGCGGCGCACGGCCTCGCAGGAGACGATGACACCGCGCTGGAGCATCAGCTCCTCCACCTCGCGAAACGACAGCGGAAAGCGGAAGTACAGCCACACACAGCGGGAGATGACCTCGACCGGATAGCGATGCCCCTTGTACGACGGCGACGCACTCCCCACGGACGGCCCTTCCCGGCGTGACCAACCCGAAGATCAACCCACCCGGCCAGCCAACGTGACAGCGCCGTTTTTCGGAGTGGTCGAAGGCCAGGGTGTGGGCCAAGCTCCACCGCCTGGTCCTCGACGAACTCGGTGCCCGCGGCGAGCTGGACTGGTCGCGGTGCGCGATCGACTCGGTGAACATGCGGGCCCTGAAAAGGGGGACCTGACAGGTCCGAATCCTGTCGATCGGGGCAGGTACGGCTCGAAGATCTACCTGATCACGGAACGGTCGGGTCTGCCCATATCCATCGGCATTTCCGGGGCCAACCTGCACGACAGCCAGGCCCTGATCCCGCTCGTGAAGGGCATCCCGCCGATTTGCTCGCGCCGCGGCCGGCGACGGCGCAAGCCCGGAAAACTCCACGCCGACAAGGGCTACGACTACGCCCACCTGCGGCGATGGTTACGCGAACGCGGCATCACCCACCGCATCGCCCGCAAGGGAGTCGAGTCCTCACAACGGCTGGGCTGCCACCGCTGGACCGTGGAACGCACCATGGCCTGGCTCGCCGGCTGCCGCCGCCTCCACCGACGCTACGAACGCAAGGCCGACCACTTCCTGGCCTTCACCAGCATCGCCTGCACACTCATCTGCTACCGCAGACTCGCCAAATGAGATGACTTCTAACGACCTGGGAGGAAATAGGGAGTGGATCAAGGAGCGGTGTCTGGTGAGTACCTCAAGGAACGCCCGGTTGCTGAACCCAGAGCCCGATATGCAGCCGTAGTAGCCGTCATGCAGCGCGACGGCAATCTTCGGCGGGGTCGTTGGAGAGGTCGGCTCGACAGCGTAGCCCTGTTGGCAGCAGGCCCAGACCCTTAACTGGACCCGAGTACGACGTCTGCTGCCCGGGCAGCCGTCCGGATTGCCCACGGACGGTTCCTTCCACTTCGGGCACAGGTCACATACCAACTGGCCTCGACCCCCGTTGACTCACCTGTGCCGTTCGGTCAGCATTGTCCGGTGACAGACCAGGCAGAACAATCACCGTTACGGGTCATCGCGCTGCTCGCCGTCATGGCGGCAACACTCGGCCTCTCCGCCTGCGGCAGCGGTGAGAGCGGCAACGACGCCGCCCCGGCCACCCCCTCGGCGAGTTCGCCGTCCTCCGTCGCGCCCACCCCGGCGCCTCCGTCCCCCGCGCCCACCTGTGTCCGCGGCGACAGGGAGTGGCTGGACAGCAATCTCCTCGGGCGCAGCGTGACCAGCTACCTGCCCATCGAGCTCGGCGGGCCGCCGAAGCTCTGCGAGCCCGTGACCGTGCACGTCGGCTATTTCGACGTCTCCTTCAACACCGTCATGGACGGGGCGAAGCCGAAGCAGGGCTACACGGTGGAGACGGTCGACCGGCAGCAGCTCAAGGTCGACGGCTCCGCTGTGGTCCAGGCGGAGCCGCCTTCCGGCAGAGGCGGTTCCGCCTCCTCGTGCACCGGGCGCCTGATGACCATGTCGCTCGGCAAGCAGGTGGGGCCCAGGGACATCAAGACCATCAGCTGGACGCAGTACGAAGGGAGCGGCGCCTTCGGGAATGTGGGGATCTCCTTCAAGGACAACGCGGACATCGTCCGCTACGACCTGCAGGCCCCGACCGAAGTCTCCGCCTGCTGATTCCGGCCGGCACGGCGTGCACAGACACCCAGACTCGGATGGCCCCTGGCGCCGTGCTCCGTCCGGGACTCAGCCCGCCGACCGGCCATTCCAGCGGTTCGCTGTGGAAGCCCTGTTCCCCCATGACCGACCCAGCGAGCGAACTCCACATAGGACACGGTCTTACGATCTCGGGGGAATAGTGATCGCCCCGGTCGGGCCGTGACATGAGAAGGACCGCACGGGTTGGGTGAGTTGTGAAGCTGACCTGGGCCCGTGCGGTCTGTTCCCATCCTGCCCTGTCCGGTGTCTCCCGCGCACATTGCGGCGAGTTGTTCGCCGAACTCGCCGGACCGTGGGAAGCGGCCCGCCAGTCCGCGCTGCGTGCGGCACGGGGTGGCCCGCGCCGACGGACGGAAGGGGCTGGACGCAAGCCGAAGCTGGTCTTCCTCGACCGACTGCTGGTCACCCTGGTCCATCTGCGCCACCAGTTGCCGCACGCAGTGCTCGCCGAGCTCTTCGCCGTGGACCGCTTCACCGTCTCCGAGGCCGTCCGCCAGGTCCGTCCGCTCCTCGCGACCCGCGGGTTCGCCGTACCCGACCGGGCGGGACTGCGGCTGAAGACCCTGGAGGACGTCTTCGCCTATGCCGAGGCCGAGGGCGTCGAGCTGCGGATAGACGGGGCCGAGACCCAGGTCCGCCGCCCTCAGGCCGCGCGCCCGGGCCGCCGGGCGTTCGTCTCCGGCAAGCGCAGGCAGAACACCATCAAGACCACCACGTTCAGCGACAGCCAGGGCCGCTTACTGCTGTCCGGCGCGGTCCGACCGGGCCGCATGCACGATCAGACCGCCCTACGCACCGAAGGCATCGCCGAGCAGTTCCGAACCCGTCCCACGGTCAAAGCCCGGGTCGACTCCGGGTATCAGGGGCTGGCCAAGGAGTTCCCCGACCAGGTCACCGCACCGCCGAAAAAGCCCGCGGGAGAGGCGTGCGACGGCGACAGGTACGCCTGGCAAGAGGCCAGGCGCCGCCAGTCCTCGGCCCGGATCTGCGTCGAGCACACCAACGCCGAGCTCCGCCAGTGGGCGCCCCTGCGCCGGTTCACCGGACGGCGCGACACCTACGCCGAGATCCACCTCGCGATCGCCGGTCTCGTCTCCGACCGATCCGCCCAGCGGGCAACCCGCCGACAGACCAGCGCCGAGCTCGTCCTCGTCCTCGTCCGCTACACCGCCTGCTGATCACCCACCAGCCAAACCTCCAGGCCAGCACGCCCGGATCTCAATTTCCCCCGAAGTCGTAAGCCGACCTCGAAACGGAGCCACCGCTGCCGATGTCCGCTGTACCGCCGATCCCGACGATCGGGGGCGGGTCCTGCTGAGGACGACTGCCCGCCGCTCACGCCGGATACGACGGGCGCCCCTTGACCGGCTCATCCCTTCTCGGCCCGCCGATCACCGTACCCGCCATTCCGCGGCATGGTTGCGAACCGGCGTGAGGCCTGTCGGGTCAGGCCCGCGAGTCACCAGCACCACCCGGGGCGGCTGCCGCCGGAGTCGAGCGTGTCACAGGCTGCAACGGGCGTCGGCGGGCGGGGTTTCGAGGTCGAGGAGATATTCATTGACCACGTCGTCGACGCACTTGCTGCCGCCGAGGAGGTAGGCGCCGTGCTGCTTGCCGTCGACTGTGAGCAGGCTTCCGCCGAGAGCTCGCGCCATCGCGATGCCGCCCTCGTGCGGTGTCGCAGGATCGCCGGTGACGGACACGACGAGCGTCTCGGGGAGGCCTTCGACATCGGCGAGCCAGGGTTCGTCGCGTGTTGGCGGCGCGGGCCACGCCTCGCATTCGCTGTGGTGGTTGCCCGCCGTGAACGCGTCGATGTCGAACATGGGAGCGGCCTTCCCGATCTTGCGTGCGAGCGAGGTCTGTTCCTCCGGCGTCGGACGGGGTAAGTCCATGCAGCGCACAGCGATGTTCGTGTCGAAGTCGTGGCCGTAGGCGCCGTCCGCCGTGCGGGCGTAGAAGGTGTCGCGTAGGGCGAGCATCTCGTCGGCGTTCCCCGCTTCGAGCGCGGTCAGGGCGGAGATGACGTCGGGCCAATTCTTTTCGGAGTACAGTCCGCCGCTGATGCCGAGATAGACGTCCCAGACGCTCAGGTCCCGGCCGTCGGTGGTCGGTGCTGGTGTCTTGATGAGCGGCTGGACGATCTCGCGCAGGCGGTCGTTCGCAGCTGCGGGGTCGGGGCCGAGAACGCAGTCGGGCGATTCTACGCAGTGTGCGGCGAGGTCGTCGAACCGTGCCTGCAGTCCGGTGAATGAGGAGAGGCGGAACTCGCTCGCCGTCAGGTCGGGTGAGACGGCCCCGTCGAGCACGATCGCGCGGACCTTGTTGGGGTAGGTCGCGGCGTACATGGCGCCAAGCTCGGAGCCGTAGCTGTAGCTGTAGCTGTAGCCGAGATAGGTCAGCTTGTCATCGCCGAGCACCGCTCGCGTGATGTCCATATCGCGCACAACGTTCGTCGACCCGGCGTTCACAAGGTTCGCGACACCGCCAGAGCCGGCTGCGCAGCGCTCTGCGAGCTCGCCCGCCTCCTCGGCGCTCGTGACGTCGTACACTGCGCCGAACCGCGGCACGTCGCCTGCGTCGTACTCCTCGTCGGTGTAGCAGTCAAGGGCCGGGGTCGACGACCCCACCCCGCGAGGATCGAAGCCGACGATGTCGAAGCGCTTGGCGACGGGGCTCTTCTGCCACAGTGGCAGGGTGGACGCGACGAAGCTGGTGCCGGATCCTCCCGGGCCTCCCGGGTCGATCAGCAACGAGCCATCGGCCTCACCCCTGGCGGGGAGGCGCGTGAGCGCGATTCGCGCCTTCTTCCCCTCCGGCTTGTCGTAGTCGAGCGGTACCTCGACCGAGGCGCACTGGAGCGCCGGGTTCGCGAACAGTTTGGCGTCCGCCTTGCTCGTCGCGGTGTTCTTGCAGCCGACCCAGTTGAGCTCTTGCTCGAGGTAGGCGCCGAGGTCCGCATCCGCCCCGGAGTCCGGTGGAGGAGAAGCGGAAGTGGGCGTGCATCCGGCGAGCAGGAGGAGTACAGCCGCGGCGAGCACGGTCTCGCGGTGCCGGGAGCGATGGGGGAGCCGAGGATGTGATCGCATGAGTTTCTCCTGTACCAAGCCGCGGTCCTGTACGAGGATGCGGCGGCGGTTGACGGATTACTCTTGGGTGAGGGGCGTTGAGATGCTCGATCAGGCAGCAACGTGACCGGTCAGTGCGGGGGTGTCAGCTCTCGACCCCGCCGGTCTCGGCATCGAGGAGCCGGTGATGGCGGAAGGTGAGTGCTCGTTCGATCCCCGCGAGGCCCGCAGTGACGGCGAGAACCGTGTTCGCCCATGCCGGCAGGTCGATGGGCGAGGCGAACGGGGTGAAGTAATCAGCCCAGAGCGGTAGGTGGGTGACCAGCTCGAGCAGCTGCGGGGCGAGGACCAGCAGATTCATCATCAGCACGATGACGGCGCAGGCAGAGAGGGCGCGCCCGACCCCGGGGTGCCGGCGGGAGAGCTGGGCGCGCCAGTGCTCGGGCGTCCCCGGCGCGGGATCGAGACGTCGTCGGCTGCCGTCCCCGCTGATCAGGTGAATCCGCCGCATGCCATACCTGCTCGCGGCGACCTCGATGCTGTCCGCTCCGAGCGCGAACCGTACCGGCATGTCGGAGCTCTGCACGTGCCGGTCGTCCCGGTAGAGCGAGGCCCGGCCCGACAGGTGATCGACATCGACCGTCGCCGTCGACGCACCGGGGAGGCCGATCGCGAATCGTGTGCGCTGCAGTGAGAAGGAGGGGCGGAACGGTGGCAACGGTGAGCCCGGTTCCGGAGCGGGCGTCGACCACGCTTCCGCATCGCCGTCGAGCCCGTCGAAGCCGTAAGGATCCTTCCGCGCCGCACCAGTCCAGGGATCATGCCGGTCGTTCATGTCTCCCCTGTCCGGGGTCGTGACGGGGCAGAGCACCGCCACGACACCTTTCTAGCATGACCGTGCTAGACAAAGTAGCACAGGCATGCCAAAGACTGGCTAGGATGGCGTCATGTCCAAGAGAGCCAACCCGGATGTCCGCCGAGAGCAGGTCGCCGACGCCGTGATCGAGGAGATCGCCGCGCACGGGATCCGCTCGGTGACCCTCGCCCGGATCTCCGCACGCACCGGCCTGGCCATCGGGAGCATCCGACACTACTTCGGCGACACCCTCCGCGAGGTCATGCGCTTCACGTTGGGCGTCCTCATGCAGCGCGCCGCGCGCCGCGCCGCGACGATGTCCGACGACCCGGTCGCACGGCTCGTGGATGTGATCGCATTCACCGCCCCGACCAGCGAGCAGGAGCGCCGGGAGAACATCGCTCTCGTCGAATACCGTGTCCTGGCGCGCACGGACGCGGAGCTCGCGACCGACATCGCTGCCACGTCCCTCGCGGGCGCGGAGGTGATCCGCTCGTTGCTGCGCGATGCGCTGGCCGACCGCGCGATCGACGAGGAGGCGCTGCACCGCGAGGCGCTCCTGCTGATCGCCCTGGTCGAGGGCTTCTCGTTCAGTTCGGCGCTGTCCTCCGCCCCGTTGCGCGAGGCGGACGTCCGTGCCGTTGTGACGGCGGCCCTGCGGCGTCTGCGCGACGCCTTTCCGCCTTCCGGAGAAGCCGTCGAGGGAGCGGCTGGAGCTCCTGAGGCCGCCGAGGAGTCACGGAGCCACCGCTAGGGTCCGTGTGAGGTCGTGATCAAGTTCTGGGTTCTGTCCTTTCCGCAGGATGGAACCCGGTAGGACTGTGGTCGTGACGCGCAGGCAACTCACCCATGCCCAGCGGAAGTTCATCGAGCCGTACTTGCCGATCGGTAGATCCGGCCCGTACCCGGAGCGGTTGCGCGAGCAGTTCGAGGGGGTGATCTGGCGGTTTTGGTCCAGTGCCCAGTGGCGGGAGATGCCTGCCGAGTTCGGGCCCTGGGCGACCGTCTACGGACGCTTCCGCGTCTGGCGCGACGCAGGTGTCTTCACTGCTCTGCCGGAAGGCCCGATCGCCCAGGGCGCCCGCGCGGGAAGGACAGACTTGTCGCTGGTCGGCGTGGACTCCACCACGGTCCGCGCCCACCACGACGCGGCCGCACTGCGGGTCGGCAAGCACCTCATGGACGCTCTGGAGGAAGCAGCGCAGGAGCAGGAGAGGGCCCGGCAAAAGGGGGCGGAGACGAGGAACGATACGGACAGGCCGGACGTCGAAGCATCCGGCGCCGGCACCGGATCCGCCTGAAGGAAGCCCTGCTCGGCAGATCCCGGGGTGGTCTCACCCGCAAGATTCACCTCGCCGCGGACCGGCAATGCCGGCCCCTCGCGCTGGTTATGACCGCCGGGCCGGCCGGGGACAGCCCGCAGTTCATCCCCGTGCTCGCGAGCGTGAGAGTGCCCTTACCCGTCGGCCGTCCCCGCACCAGACCCGCAGCGGTCGCCGCGGACAAGGCCTACTCATCCCGCGGCAACCGCTCCTACTGAGGTTGAACTCGTGGAGTCGTAGGGGCTGACGGTTGGTGGCCGGTGCGGTATTACCGGGGGCATGCGGTATCCACAAGGGGGCGGGCTG
>NZ_JBSFUB010000129.1:0-15999 GCF_053591575.1 Streptomyces altiplanensis
CAGACCATGACCTGCGGCACCCCAACACACAGTGACTGCACCGACGCTTTGGCAGCACCACTTGCGACAGTTGAATACGCGAGCTCACCAGTACCAAGGCCGGAGAGGCCCGTGAGTTCACGGAAACTGAAGGGCTTTTGGCGGGAACCCCAGGATGGATTGTCGGGTTCTCGTGGGTTCGGCCTTCGGGTTCAGGCGAACACACGGGTGGTGCCGAGCGGGCCGCCCCTGGGTGTCTTCCCTGGGAACGGTGCTGACACCGTAGGAGTCATGAGAGCAGAAGGAACGGCACCGGAACCGGAAGCCCCTATGCAGAGTGGCCTCACGTCTCTGGGGGAGGTGGCATGCCGTTATCAGGCGGATGAGATACGGCCGGAGGACCTGCCGATGATCGCGGCTGAGGCACTCGCGGCCGGGCTGGACACCCCGACGCTGTGCGAACTCGCCGGTTGGCCTCGCAACGCGGATGCCCGCGATATTCGCGACGCGTTCGAGCAAGCACTTTCCGAGTCAGGGATCGGGTTGCCGGATCGGGGCCTGGCACGGCGCCACGCTCTGCGCCGGATGGCGGCGAGACTCATCGATGGAGAAATCACGCCCGCCGACCTGGCGACGGACGATTGGTGGGAGACGGAGGTCGAGACCTCGGCGGAGCAATCGTTCGTGGAGCTGATCCCGCAATGCGAATGCTGCATTGAGTACACGTTGGGGCTTGACCAGCAGACGTGGGCGACCCAGCTGCGGATCGCTGCCCTCGCCCTGACATCGTCTCCGCCGATCAGCCCCGGATGCTGACTGCGCCCGGCGTGCTCACTCTCGACAAAGGCGTGGACCGGTCAAGCAGACTTCACTGAAGTGGCTGTTCAGCGACATGGTCCAGCAGCGCCCGCGCGGAGTCCGCGTACCGGATCGCGGTCTTCTCGTCCAGGCCGAAGACCTCGGCGAGGTGGAGGGCGTCAGGGCCATGGGAGAGGGCTTCTTCGAGCTGCCGGTCGACGCGGAGCTGTTCCAGGGTGGCGGCCTGGCCGCGAAGCGGTGCGGTCAGGGAGACCGCGCTGACCGGGCCGGTGCCCAAGGCGGTGAACTTGTTGATCAGCAGGTGAGGGTTGGCGGTGTCGGGCCAGCGGCGGCGCCGGTGATCCAGCCACTCGCGGGCGACGTGCAGCGTCAGTTCGTCCATGGGACGGACCCTGCCGTCGATCACGAGCTTTCGGTTGCCGATGTCGAGGTCGTCGAGTTGGAGGCGCCGGATCGCACCGGATCGCGCGGCGTGCACGGCGGCGAGGGCGAGAGCCAGGCGGTCCGCTGGCTTGGTGACTGCCGCGACCGAGTTGTTGATGTACTCGGGCTCCAGGGGTTGGAGGATGCCGTATTGGTGCTGGCCGACGCGGATGCGGCTGGTCGGATTCTTGAAGATGATGCCGCTCTTCTTCGCCCGGCCGAACAGCGACCGCAGGACGATGAGCGTGTGCCGTCGCTGGCTGCCGTGGAGGGCATCGAGCTGAGTGAGGACGTCGTCGCGGGTCACCTCGCGCAGGTGGTCGTGCTGGGTTGACCACTCCAGCAGGACGGGGCGGATCCGGTTTAGGTAGTTCCAGACCGTGGACTCGTCGCGGGGCTGGGACCTGGGGCCACCGTCGTGCAGGAGGCGGGCCCAGTGCTCAACGTCGCGGCGGATTCCGGGGGCGATGCCTTCGAGCTTGCGCTCCAGCCATTGTTCGAATGACGGCGTCCGGTCGTCTTGGAAGACGCCGATGTGGGCGAGTACTTCCACTGTGCGTTCGATGCTGAGCCCGCGGGATCGCAGGGCCGGGAAGATCTCGGAGTGCCGCACGACTTCGCCGTTGACATGGCCAGACAGCACGATGACCAGGGCTCGGCCGACGTCGAGGCGGACACGGCGAGGCCAGCCGTGGGCTTCGCCGAGACGATGTGCGGTATGCCGGGCCCAGGCCAGCCACGGGTTATCGAGCCGGGCATGTTCCTGGCGATTGAACCGGGTGAAATCTCGGCGGGCCTCGAACAGCGGCGGCTGGAGCCAGCCGGAGAGCGGCCGGTAGGCGGGGGCCGGGTCCGGGTGGCGCGGGCGACCCCGACGTCGTCCCTTCTTACCTCTGGGAGGGCCGGGCTGACGCGGCCGGTGGAGGTTGGTGAAGAACAGTTGATGATGCTGAACCTTCTCCAAGTAGGGCTCCAGCACGGTGACTTGGCCCTTGGCTTCCTGGCTTGCCTGATGTGACTGAGCACGGCAGATGACTCGGATAGACAACTTGGATGCTCAGAATTCGCCCCAAGCACTGTGAGTCGCATCGGGCGGGTTCAGTAAGCGGTTCCTGCCCCGGCGGGCGAGCCGGTGCTGCAGCCGCTCGGACCCGAGCCGGCCGACCTCCCAGACCACCAGTTCACCATTTACGTGCGCTACCGCGCCGGTCTCAGCGACAGTTACGGGGGTCGCTCTGCCCGTTGCCGCGCCTGCCCGCGGTTCCCTGAGCGCAGGTCTGGTCCACGCCATGCCCGGTGAGAGTCCCGATT
This sequence comes from Streptomyces altiplanensis, assembly GCF_053591575.1. NCBI lineage: Bacteria > Bacillati > Actinomycetota > Actinomycetes > Kitasatosporales > Streptomycetaceae > Streptomyces > Streptomyces altiplanensis. The sequence goes on from NZ_JBSFUB010000129.1 coordinate 2,533, forward strand.
ACAGTCCCCGACTGATCACCCGGTCTCGGGCCGACCCCGCATGGGTGTTCCACGATGCTTGAGCCAACTCGGGCCCCGTCCGGGGTACCGGTGCGCCCAGGTTTTGGGGGCGCGGGAAGCGCAGGTGCCGAGGGCTATGGCTTGGAATGGGACTGCCGCAGGCCGTACTGGTGGTCGATGCCCAGGTTGTCGCGCAGGGTTTCGCCTTCGTATTCGGTGCGGAACAGGCCGCGTTGTTGCAGGAGGGGGACGACTCCGTCGACGAAGGCGTCCATGCCGTCGGCGTAGATGTCGGGGGCGACCCAGAATCCGTCGGCGGCGCCGGCTTCGAACCATTCCTGCATGTGGTCGGCGACGGCTTCTGGCGGGCCGATGGGGGCTGGGTGATAGTCGATGACGGCGTGGTGGAGTACCTCGCGCACGGTCCAGCCTTCCTTGGCCACATCGAGGGCTCGGAACGAGCGTGGGTCGCCGCGGTTGGCGCGTGCCAGGGACAGTTGCTCCGCGCTCAGTGGGGTGTTGAGGTCGTCGGGTCCCAGCGGCAGGCCGATGAGCTGGCCGAGGTAGTGCACGTGTTGGATGATGTCGGGCTCGACCAGCCTGCCGCGCCGGGCCAGTGCCTCTGTGTGGGTCGCGGCGATGGTGGGGGCCACTCCGGCGAAGAACTTGATGTCGTCGGGGTTACGGCCGGCGGCTTTTGCGGCTCGGCGCAGCGACTCGCGCTGGCGGCGGGCGTCGTCGATGGTGAAGACCTCGCTGATGAGGATGTCGGCGTAGCGGCCGGCGAGGGCGTGACTCTGCGGGCTGGCGCCGGCGTGGGCCATGACGGGCTGGCCCTGCTTGGACGGGGGGATCTCGAGCGGGCCGCGGGAGGAGGCGTAGGTTCCGTGGAGGTTCACCGGCGCGATCTTGGTCAGGTCGCTGAACCGCCGGGCGCTCTTGTCGGCGATCCAGGCGTCCTCTTGCCAGCTGCCCCAGAGCGCCTGGACGATCTGGATGACTTCGTCGGCCCGGGCATAGCGGGTTTCGCGGTCTTCGATTGCGCGCCCGAAGTTCGCGGCGGCATGGGGGGCTGAGGTGGTCACGGCATTCCAGCCCATGCGCCCGCCGGAGACCACGTCGAGGGACTTGAGCACGCGGGCGATGTTGTAGGGCTCTTCGAATGTGGCGCTGACGGTGTTGACCATGCCGATGCGCTCGGTGGCCAGCGCGATGGCGGTGGCCACGACGGTCGGCTCGAGGGTCTGGCCCGGCGCGTGTGCCTCGCTGCGCTGGGACTGGGCGAGGAAGTCACCGAGGAAGATGAAATCCAGCTTGCCGCGTTCGGCGGCCTGGGCGTAGCGCACCAGGGCGTGGATGTCGGCGTAGTCGGCGGGGGCGACCTGGGGCTCCAGCCACGCGTACGGAAGGCCCAGGCCGTTGGAGACGATGGTGGCGAGGTGCATCTGCTTGCGGGACATCGGTCTACTTTCGTCCGTGGTGGATGGCGTCGACGTGGCGGTTGTAATAGGTCAGCGGAGCGGCGTCGTCGTCGCGTTGGTGGGCGATGACTTCGAAGAGGACCAGCTCGTGGTCGCCGGCCGGGATGTGCCGGTAGGGCCGAACGACGAACGTGGCTGCCGCCCGGGGCAGGGTGCGCGCCTGAGCGGTCGCGTGGTCCAGGACGGTGCCGTCGAGCCGGGCAGGTCCCGACATGCGCAGCTGCGGCACCAGGGCCGCGTGGGACTCGCCCAGGATCGTGATACCCAGTTCCTGCGCCTGGCGTAGTCGTGGCCAGGTGGTTGAGGTGTGGGTGAACGCCATGGAGACGAGGGGCGGCTCGAGGGAAACGCTGGTGAAGGAGTTGGCCAGCATTGCTTCGTCGTGGCCGTCCACCTCGGCGGCGATCAGTGCCATTCCGGTGGGGTAAGCGGCGAAGGTGTGCCATATGCCGGCGGGCGGTGGGGTCTGCATTGATTGTCTCTTCTGGTACGCGCTGGACTACCGAAGCGGATGGTGCTTCCGCTGTTGGTGCTGCGACTGCCGCGGACGGGGTGTGGCGGGCGGTGCGGGCAGCCGTCCGGGCCGCCCGCCCCTTCACTGGCTGCCGGGCGCGGGCATTCCCAGCCCGGGACGGTGCGGCGGTGGCCTGCTCGGCCGGGCGCCGCGGTCTTTGTTGACCGTGCAGTGCGGCGGCCGGGCCGCCGCACCATCGTGGACCGGGTGGTCACATGAACAGGACGCGACTCAGGCGGACGGACCAGTCCGAGTCCGGGTTGGTGGTTTCGTCCCCCATCCTCTCCGTGATCGCGGTGACCGCCAGGTCGCGCCGCTTGGGCGCGCGCGTCGCGTCTGCCGCTTGCAGCGCGCCCGGCAGCTCGGTGAGGGTGAGGTCGGTGCAGTAGCAGGGTGTGCCGGGCTGCTGCCGCCACGATTGGGCGAGGGTGCCTGCGTCGAAGGCGTCGAATCCGGTGTCCTCGACGAGGGCCATGGTCAGGTCCCGGTCCTCGGGGCTGTCGGCCGCGACGGGCACAGCGATGCGTCCGGCGTTTTTCGCGGGCTTGCCCTTGATCGCGAGCGACTCGGAGCCGATCGCGTTCCACGCCTTGGCGGCCGGCCGGCCCAGCTGCTCGGCCACCCACAGACTCTCGACCTGGCCGGCCTCGATGGCCTCGATCCGGCCGTCCCGATGCGGATAGTAGTTGGAGGTGTCGATGACCACGGTGTCGGCCGGCAGGCCGGTGATCAGCGGCGCGACCTGCGGGAACCTATCGAAGGGGGTGGAGAGGATCACGGCGTCGACGTCTGCGACGGCTTGAGCTGCCGTGACCGCGCGTGCGCCCGTGGCCAGCACGTCGGCCTGGATCGTTTCCGGGCCGCGCGAGTTGGCCGCTTTCACCTCGTGCCCGGCCGCGCTCAGTTTCAGGGCCAGGGTTTTACCGATGTGTCCGACGCCCAGAATGCCGATTTTCATGGTGGGTCTCCTTGTCGTGAGGTGGGCGAGCCGTCCTGGGTGGCCCGCCGATACCGGGTGCAGAAGGGGGGGCTGGTGCAGCAGCCGGCCGGGCCTGCCCCTGTAGCCGTTGTGAGCGGTCAGTGCGTCGCTGTCGACGGCGCGGGCGGTGCAGCGGCGGCGTTGTCGGATGCCTCGCTGGTGTGAGGGGCCGGCGGCTGGGGTGCGGCTGCGGCCTTGCGGACGCAGAGGGTGCCGATGATCGCGAGGCAGCCTATGACCGCGGCTGTCGTGAAGGCGGCTTGTGCCGCCGAGACGGACTGGGCCAGGTTGAGTGCTCCGGCGTCCTGTGTGTGGGAGCCGATGGTGTAGGCCGAGATCAGGACGGCGCCGCCGGCAGCGCCGGCCAGCTGCTGGGCGGTGTTGAACGCCGCGGTGCCGTGCGGATAGAGCTCGGCGTGCAGGGAGGACAGTGCGGCCGTCGTCATCGGCGCCCACATCAGGGCCTGCGAGGCCGTCATGACGAGGTAGGCGGCCAGGAGCGCCGGGACACCGGTGTTCTCGTCCATTCGGCTCAAAAACCACAGGGAGCCCGCCCAGATGACTGCTCCGGGGATGGCCAGGGGCCGAGGTCCGTGGCGGTCGTAGACGCGTCCGCCGAGGACCGAGACGAGGGCGATGAGAATTCCGCCGGGTAGCAGGAAGAGGCCGATCTGGAGCGACGTCAGGCCGACGACGTTGGTGAGGACCAGTGGGAGGGCGATCGTGGTGCCGAGTGCGACCATCGCGACGACGAGCATGACCAGCAGCGGCACCGTGAACGAGCGGGTGCGGAAGATCCTCATGTCGAGGAAGGCATCGTCACTGCGCTGCAGCACGGTCTGCCGGCGCACGAAGGCCGCGAGGGCCACAAGCCCGATGACGATCGGAAGGTAGGGCGGGACGGGTGCGTGGCCGGAGGCCGACTCGCCGATCGCGGACAGGCCGAAGACGAGGGCGCCGAAGGCGACGGCGGACAGGACCAGGGACAGCACGTCCAGCCTCACGGGCTCCGGGGTGGTGATGTTGCGCAGTCTGGCGGCACCCAGTGCCAGTCCAGCCAGGGCGACGGGCAGGACCAGGATGAACAGCCACCGCCAGCTGAGCTGGGAGATGACCAGGCCGGACACCGCCGGGCCGAACGCGGGCGCCACCCCGGTCAGACCGGTGACCAAGGCCATCGTCCGGCCTCGGCGATGCGGAGGCACCAGGCGCATCGTCGTGGACATCAGCAGCGGCATGAGGGCGGCTGTGCCCATGGCCTGGATGATGCGGCCGGTGAACAGCACCCCGAAACCCGGGGCGACGGCGGCGATCGCCGTACCGAGGGCGAACAGGGCCATCGAGCCGAGGTAGATGGTGCGGAGGTTGAATTTCCGCATGAGGAAGCCGGTGGCCGGGATGAGGATCGCCAGCGTCAGCAGGTAACCCGTGGTGAGCCACTGTCCCGTGGTGGGAGTGATGCCGAGATCGACGATCAGGGTGGGAAGCGCGACGCCCAGCAGCATCTCGTTCAGCAGGACGGTGAACGCGGAGACCATCAGGATGCCGATGACGAGGACATCTCCGGTGGCCAGTTTGCCGTCGCGACGGGTCGGTGGCAGTGCGTCCGTGGCGGCCTGCGCCGCAGCCTTGTCGGGGGACATGTGATCTCTTTCGTGGTTCGTGGTGTTGCGGGAGCAGTCGAAGGGCCTGTGCGGGGTGTGCATGCTTTCGGCGCACGCACAGGGTCGGGCCGCACCTGCCCAGGCGGCGCGGCCCCTGCCGGGAGCCGGCGCGCCGGAATTTCCAGCGGTGGCTCCTCGATGGCCGCGGCGCGGTACGCCGCGCCGGGCTTGCCCCCGGGGGCTGCGGATGCCTGTCGAGGCGGCAGGCGGTAGCGCCGGAACCCGATAAGGAGGTAGTCTCCGTTTCATGGGCGACGATAAGGAGAGAGTCTCCGGATTGTCAAAGAGAGGTGGAAGGACATGGGTGAGGCAGCCACCGGCGGGCGTCGGCAGCGGACGGACAAACAGCGCAACCGCACGCACATCCTCGAGGTCGCGGAGCAGTTCTTCGCCGAACAGGGCATCACCGGCTCCATGGACGCCATCGCGAAGAAGGCCGGGGTCGGTCCGGGCACGCTCTACCGGCACTTCCCCAACCGGGAGGCCCTGCTGGCTGCCCTGCTACAGGCCCGCGACGAAGAACTGGAGGCACGCCGCGTCGCCATCCAGCAGATGACCGACTCCCGCGCCGCGCTCGCTCAGTGGCTTCAGGCGCTGGGTGAGTGGGCGACCGCCTTCGACGGCCTGCCCGAACCCCTGCGGGCCGCACTGACCGAAGGCACGTCACCCCTGGCGACCACCTGCCAGGGTTACATCACGATTACCGACGAGTTCCTCCACGCGGCGCAGCGCGACGGCTGCGCCAAGCCGTGGGTACGGGGCCGCGACCTGTTCCTCAGCACACTGGCCACGGCCTGGGCGCGCAGCGCCGCCCTGGCCGACGAGTCCTCACCCGACGGGCTCAGCGCCCTCGTGCGATCCGGCTGGGAGACACCCGCCGAGGAGGCGATGCCCCACAGCGACACCAGCCCGTGACGACCGTAGGCACAGGCAGGTGACGGTGACGCCCCTCCGCGAGATCGGCCCCGTGCACCCTTCACCGCGGGACGCCCGCCAACACCCGGGGAACCTCTCACCTGCTCCCGGTCCATTTCCGCCGGTCGATGCGCCGTCATCCGTCAGTTGTTCCGGCTTGTCCTTCAACAATGGCGATCTCGGCGACGCGGTGGAGGGCTCTCTGGTACGCCGCTGCCTTGCCCGGTTTTTTCTGCCAGGTACGGACGGTGACGGTGGAGGACTGCAGTGAGCCGAGAGGAATGCCGAGGTAGAGGGCGGCGGAACGGCGGGAGCGGCCGGTGGCCATCTGGACGAGGCGGATCGCCGCGTCCCGGCGTAGCTGTCGTTTCGGTGCGTCGAGATCGTCCAGCGGGGTAGCCCAGTGCTCGGGCAGGTCGGCCGGGATGGTGCGGGGGTCGAGCCGGCCGCGGTGGGTAGGGGGCTGCGGGAAGAGCGCGGGCTGGCCGGCGGCCTTGCGGGGAAGTCGGACGCTGCCAAGGATCGCCTCGGTCATGGCGGGTGAGCAGTGAGGGGCGTGCTGCCGGAGTCGGATGTGTGCGGTGCTGGTTGAGGGCAGGGCGGACAGGAGTCGGGCGAGCGTGTGGTGTCCGCTCGGGTCGTCGAGGATCGTCACGGTGAGGGCCATAAGGGTGGCCGCCGGCAGCGGGTCGGCCGGCGGGTGACCAAAGGTGCGGGCCACTCGTCCGTCGCCCAGTGCCTCTGTGCGCTCGGGGTGGGCGCGGTGGAGAGTTTCGACGTGAGCCGTGACCGTGTCCATCGGCCCGAACTGCGCGAAGGCGTCCTGGGCCAAGGGCCAACTGCCGCGGAGGGCCGATATGGTCGCCCGGACGTCGTTGAAGAACCACTGGGCGGACACCCGCTGCCCAAGGGACGTCACCTCGTGGTCGGCCCCGGTTGTAGCTGCTTCGGCCAGCCGGCGTTGCGCGTGTGTCATGGCTGGGGTGGGTCGCAGAGGTGGCCTGCTGAACTGATCGAGAAGCTGGCCGCAGGCGGCGACCCGGCCGGCGCCGGGACGATGGCGGCAGCGGGCCGGGTGCAGACGCTGGCCTGGGGCAGGGATGAGTTGTGTGGGTCGCCATCGTCCGTCGCAGCGGTAGCCGTTGGAGAATGCCGGCGCGCGACAGGCGGGGCACTGCCAGGCCAGAAGTCGGTTGTGCCGCTCGCAGAGGAAGGTGTGCGGGAGCCGCCAGGAGCCCTCCCAGACAGGGCCGCTAGGAACGTGCGCGGTGTCGCTGAGGCAGTCGGGGCAGTAGCGGCTGAATGCGGTGAGCACCCAGCCGTCGTTGGCCATGGTGACGGGGCTTTGATGCCGCCCAAGGTAGTCGATGCGCAGTGGCGTGTAGCCGGGCGCTTGCCCTGCGAGGGTGAGGGCGTGGACTTCGGCGGGGTCAAGGCGGCAGACGTCGGCAACTTGTTGGGCCCGGGGGTCATTGAGGCGGACCAAGTGGCGGGCAGGGAAAACCGGGCCCGTGGTGAGGCCGCAGAGGTGACCGAGATCCAGTGGCGGGACTGCGAGCCGGTGGGCAAGGCGCAGGAGGTAGCCAGGCAGCAGCTCCCCCGGTGCCGGGTCGAGGCTCCGGGGCAGTGCAGTGGTCATGCGGTGGCCGGGGTCGGGCCGTGATCGTCGAATGCGCCGTTGCGTCGGCGGCGCGGCCGGGCAGGGACGGCGGGGATCTCGCCAGCTTGGGCATCGCGGCCGGCGGCGTCGAGGAGGGTGAGCGGAAGGCTGTCGAGGAGGGGTTCGGTCAGCCGTTCGGCGCCGCTGGTGACCGCCTCGGTGCAGCCATCTTCTATTAGCCGCTCCAGCAGGCCGACGACGCCGTTGGTCCGGGCGTAGAGGTACTCGGGCATCGTGCCGTTGGTGAGCATGCCCGGTCGGGCTTTGAGCAGCCGCAGATGGTTCTCGACACCGGCGAGGTGGGAGGTCCAGGCTGTGGTCTGCTCGGGGGTGTCGTAGCGAAACCGGTCGAGTTCGACGAGGTCAAAGCGACGTTCGGTCTGGGTCGGCTCCCATCCGTTGACCGGCCGATGGCCTCGCCTTTGGGCGGCAGGACGGCCTTCGTCCATGAGGCCGGAGCCGGGGATGTCGACGCCGACCAGGACGAGGGTGACGTGCATGCTCATGAACGCGCGGATCAGGTCCAGGGTGTCCTGGTCGTCGGCGCGGTGCATCCTCAACCGGGTGATGTCGTCGAGGATCAGCACCTTCGTGCCGTGATCGGTGAGCGAGGCAGCGACCTGGGCGACCAGCTCAGGGAGAGCCATTCGTTTGGTCGGTGCCCCGTAGAAGTCGAGGATCGCCTTGCAGGTGCTCTTGGGTTTCGCGGTGACTGGTGTCTGCACGTAGGCGACCGGCACCCAGGCGTCCCGGGTGCCGGGAACCGTCTCGGGGTTCGTCCGGTGCAGCTCGCGCCAGGAGTCCTCAAAGGCGGCGGCGATCTCGCACACAGTCTCCGTCTTGCCCTGGTATCCGCCGCCGGACACGATCACCCCGGCCCGGGTCGCCGGGCGGGCTTTGAACGCGTTTTGCCGGATCCGCGCCGACAACAGCCGGTCCACCGCGCGGCTCATGGGCGTCCCCAGCAGCGGCAGGTTCGCGTGGGTGGAGGCACGAGCCAGATCATGGGCCGCCTTCGCCGCCGGGGACAGAGCTCGCCACCGGACCAGAGACATGCACGGTGCGGGCGTGAAGTCGTGCCGGGCAAGCCGCCACGCTCCCCAGCCGGCCAGCGTGTCCCGTACGGGGATATCGCCAATCACCGTGCTGTCCCCTCCCCACCTGCCGGGCTGTTTCCGACGCCCCTACTACCGCCGTCGTCGGCTGCGGGCCTGGCCCTCGGATAGAGGAGGCGGGAGCGTATGTCCTCCCCGAGCGGCGACGCAGGTACTGGAGGTATGCCATCGGTAGCCGCTCTGCGGCGCCGGACGCGGTCGGCCGTGATCGCTTCGGCTACCTCCTTGCTAGGCACGAGACGCTGCATGGGCGCGACTGGAGGCTGTTCGTCTGGGCGGTCCGCCAGGGCAGCTCGGGCCCGCGCGAGTTCCCGGGCCCGGGCTGCGGCCTTCTTCCGCGCCTCGGGCCGGCCCGGCCAGGACGCGACTGGGGTGACCGCGGCCAGCAGATCGAGCAGCACGGGCAGCAGTTCAGCGTCCGTACGCGGCCGCAGCCCCGCCCGGGCCGCCTCTTTGAGAAGCTCGCTCACCCGTGCGTCACTGAACGCAGGCACCGTCGCCCCTTCGGGCAGGGCGTTCCACGGCAGGGCGTGCCAGGTGCCGTCGAGCTCGATGAACACCTGTCGGCAGTCCCGCGGGTCCCGGCGCACCGCCCACTTCCCCGCGTGCCGACCGCCGCGCGCCGCCGGAGCAACCCGGCACGGGTCCAGCGCGAGGCTCCGCGCCCCATACCAGAGGCCGCCAACCTTCACCCCGCGCCGGGGATCGACCTTCACGAAGCGCACCGGCAGCAGCATGTAGTACAGGTCCGGCGACGGGATCTCCAGGCTGATGCCGTCCCGCGCGGCCGCAGCGGCAAACAGGGTATTCGGGCTGTGCCGTCCGGAGGGGTCCCAGGCGGGGGCGTGCTGGTCCAAGCGGCGGTTCTGCCACACCGCGACGACCCATGAGGCGAGCAGGTGCTCCATCTCCGCGACCGTCCAAGCCGCATCTGCCTCCGGATTGGCGCCACGGTCGGCTACGTCGATGCCACGCCAGCCTGGCACAAGTTCCAGCAGCAGCGACTGGATCGCCGCGAACGCCCGCTCACACGCTGCCTTGTCCGTCGGCCGCATCGCCCGTGCCGGCAGCACGTCCACCCCGAGCGTGCGGGCGACCTCGACCAGGTGGTGATTCTTGAAAGCCGCTCCGTGATCGACGGTGATGGCCTCGGGGGTGAAGAAGGGCAGGCCCGCTACCGGCCCTCCTGCCAGCTCGGCCACCAGCGCAGCGGGCACCCCGGGGTAGGGCCAGGCCATGTCCTCACCCCAGCCCGGGCGCATCGGCAGCGGCGACAGCACGTCCCGCAGCAGCATCGCCACCTCAACGGATGACTCTGCCACCGGCGTCAGCCGAAATGCCACGATCGAGTGCGAGTAAGCGTCCAAGGCGATCGTCAGGTGCACCGTGATCGGTGTGCTGAAGACATCGTCAAGAACCTTGACCGGCAACGGAGTCGAGTCCAGCACCACCACCTGCCCCGGCCGAGAGGCAACCACAGGCGCCCCGGCCGGCGCCGGGACAGCGGCCGCCGACCTCACGTACCGCTGACGGGCACCGCCTGGCCCGAACCACTCCCGCCACACCCGCGCCAACGTCGTCCGGTGCGGTACCCGCACCTCACGGTCCGGGAACACCTCCCGCACATACTGGTGGATCAACCGCTCCCGCGACACCATGCTGATGCGCGACCGGCGCAGACACTGCTCATGCACCGCCCGGATCGCCTCCTCCACCTCGGGACTTACAGACTGCCGGCCACGCGGCGCCCCAACCCGACGACCGTCGATCAATCCAGCCGAGCCCAGCTCGCGGTAGGCCGCAGCCATCCAGCCCAGGGTTCGCTCGCCCACCCCCGACCAGCCCAGCTGCCGCGCCGCCTCCTTGCCCAAGACGCCCAGTTCGAGCGCCTTCGCCCGGCGCCGCTCGGTCAACGTCGTCGTCGCCGGATCGTAGGCAGCCCGCGGCTCATCCATCCGGGCCCAGTACCGACTGCCACTGCGAAAACCGGTCTCCACCTCCAGAAGGTGTTCAAGCCGCAGCCGAAGCCTCTCACGCTCGCCCTCGGACAGGTCATCCAGCCCGAAGCGCTGCTTGGTCACAGCCCGGCCCCGACGGGATGAACCCAGGAGGCATCGTTCAGCGAGCGGTCGAGGTCCACGGCGAGACGACGGTGCCAGATCAGGTGAAGCAGGTGCGTACGCGCCACAGCCGACATCCCCGTCATCGCCGCGAGCTGCCACAGCCGCGTGGGCCCCGCCTTCGCCGCAGCCAGCAACCGAACCTGCAAGCCGAACGGATCCTGCATCGGGCGGCGCCGAGCAGCCAGTACCTCAAGCCCCTCCACCGCGCGCGAATGCCAGCCCGCCACCAACACGTAGGACCATCCAGCAGCCGAGGCCGCCCGGGCGGTCGCCGCGAACTTCACCGCGTCCGACCACTCCCCCCGACCGCCAGGCCGTACGTCCACCACTGACAGCAGACCATCGTCGTGGAAGACCGCGAAATCCGGGATGTGCTCCATTCGTCGGCCGGCCAGCGTGAACCGCAAGGTGAACGGCTGGGACAGAACCTCCATGGTCCCCGGCACGAAGTCGAGAACCAGCAGCAGTCTGCGTTCCGCGAGGCTTTCGAACCCGTGCAACCGGCCGGTCGCGGTGCTGTAGCCCAGCCCAGGCCGATGCCGCTGGCCAGGACGCCACGAGAACCGCCGGACCGGCACCAGCGCCTCCGGTGGAGGCCGCACGGCGTGTGTCGACACGGGAAATACAACTTCGGTGCCAGTCGCGGACCATGCCACCGTCCAGCTCCGCAGCGACGAGCTGGCGACCTCGTCCTCGACACCCGGCGTGATCACACACGGGGCGACAAGGTCATACAGCCCGGCCAGGTGCGACCACACGGCTCCGGATGCGGCAGGTTCAATGTGCAGCCAGCTCTTCACGTCACCAGCGCACCACGCCGCCAGAGCAGAGAGCGGAGATTCCGCGAAACATCCCAGTTCAGCCTCGGTGAGGGCTACCCTGCCCGCCAACTCGAACGCACAGCGCGACAAGTCCAGTGCTCATTGGACAGGTGTAGTGCTCAGTCACACCTGATGCCAGCACAGACGGCAGTACCCCTTCTTCAATCGCACGGTTCGCCGACAGCCGCTGCACTCGGCAGGCTCCTCGTTGCGGCGGAAACTCTCGCAGGCGCCGCAGGCCCGGCCGGGCAGCACGCCCCAGCCGAAGCAGGTCGGGCAACTGGCTGGCGGTTTGCACTTGCCGGCTGGCAGAACGTAGGCCATCACATCGGTGGCAGAGACCGGCCGTCACGGCGACGCGGCACCACCACCGGGGCCGGGCCACCCGCAGCGGCAGCCTGCTGGCCGCTCTCCTCGCTGGGGCTTCGGACTTTCTCTGGCTCGGGGATCAGCAGATCGCTGATCCCGCAGCCGAGGGCGACGCAGATGACGTCCAGGTCCTCCAGCTTGAGCGAGACCGGCTGGCCGGACCACAGCCCGGACATCTTGCCGGCCGAGATCACCAGGCCGTGCTCGGCCAGGCTCCGCTGGAGCTCGGACGCCTTCCAGATACCCTTGTTCGCGGCGGTCAGCCGCAGGTTCCACCTCATCGGGCCAGTCCTTCCAGCCGCTTCGCGGCCCGTTCCATCCCGGCGGCCCAGGCGTCCTCGACCCGGGTCTGCTGCACGTGGATATACCGCATGGTCGTAGCAATCCAGGAATGTCCGAGGACCTCCTGGATTGCAAGCAAGTCCAGCCCGTTTCCGTAGAGTTGGGACGCGCAGAAGTGCCGCAGGACGTGCGGTGTCAACCTGTCCGTCCAGCTCGGCAGATGGGCCTGGACCGCGCTGTCGAGCCCGTTGCGCAGGGCGTCGTCGCCGACCCGGCGGGCGGAGCCGTCGGTGTTCCTGCGCTCGGAGGGAAACAGTGGGGCAGCAGGGCGAGCGTGATCGTCGTCGAACTGGCCCCACACGTCCTCGATGAACCACCGCAGTGTCCGGTCGGCACCGTTGATCAGCGGAACCATCCGCTCGCGCGGCCCCGAGCCGCGGGCCCCCTTGCCGTGGCGGACGTGGAGTTTGCCGAAGCGGCCCAGGTCCCACTTGATGTCGTCCAGGTCGAGCCCACACGCCTCGCTCACTCGCAGGCCGACCTGGGACATCAACTTCGAGGCGGTGTAGTTCCGGGCGGTCGGGGCGAACTTCCGGCAGGTGGCCAGCTCGCCGCCCCAGCCGGTGAACAACGTCCCGATCTCCGGCTCAGTCGGCGGGATCCGCAGCTGGGCGTCCTTGGCCCCGCGCGGCCGGTTCATCTCGTCGATCGGGCACTCGACCACCCGGCCGGTCATCCGGTGGATCTCGACCTTGTGCCGCAGCTCCAGGAACATGAAATACGTGCTCAATGCCTGCGACCGGCCCAGCCGGGTGCCGCTGGGCGAGTGCCGCAGCACCTTCCCGAAGTACACGTCCGCGTCAGCAGGCTCCATGTCCCACAAGGGCCGGCCGAACCAGGTCCTGATCTGATCCAGGTGACCGACGTCCCCGCGGATGGTGCCGTCCGCCAGCCCTGCTGAGGCCCGTGCCAGGACGAACCCGGACAGCACATCGGTCTCGAACCGCTCCAGCTCCTCAACCGACGCGGGCGCCCAGTGTCCACGCAGGTCCCGTACGACTGCCAGCGCCGCCAACCCGAGCCTCCTCGCCTTCGACCCGACTGCGAATCGGTCGGACAAGATGAGAACGCTTCAAGAATCCCGAAGTTACGTCACAAGCCAACAGAGCACACGAAGGAGGAAGAACTCCCTGGCCACGGGCCCAGGGACTCAGCGGGGCTCAGGGGAACTCGCGGGATGTCGCACACTTCAAGCCGTCCCCGCCGATGACTTGATGCCTGCTGACGGAAACAGCGAGGCGAGGCGTGGACGACCAGCTACAGTCCTGGCGTGGCCGTCGTAGCGATCGTTCGCCGATTTACCGGCCCCCTGGCCCCCGAAACCCGAAGGGTGCCGCAGGGGGCGGACTTCGCCAAGTCTCCTACTGATCTTTTCGTAAGTTCGGTGGGTGTGGTGGCTGTGTGGGTGGGAGGCTGTCGGCGTGGCTTATCAACCTTCCCCTTCGGCTGCCGGCTCCTCCCTTCCTCCCTTGTCGCGGCCTCAG
>NZ_JBSFUB010000130.1:0-15674 GCF_053591575.1 Streptomyces altiplanensis
GGAGCGCGAGGCGGTCCTGGCCAACCCCGGATTCGGCCGCCACTTCACCGACCACATGGTCACCATCCGGTGGACCGAGGGCCGTGGCTGGCACGCCGCTCCCGGACTGCCGGGGCGGCGGCCCTCTCGTTCGTGTGCGGGGGACGCGCGGGGGAGGGGGTCCGGTGGCGCTGCGTCCTTCGGTGTACTCGGGGTCCGGCCGGGGGCTACGTCGCCCTCGCCGTGGCCGGGGCCGTCCTGGCGCTGTGGGGAGGGGCGGCGTGCGGGAAGCGGGCCTAGGCGATGTGCTCGGCGTCGAGTTCGTGCTCGTAGCGGACCCTGAAGCGCTTCGTGTACTCCGTCAGTTCGCCGGGGGTCGGGGCCTCGGCGTACATGTCCTGGACGTAGGAACCGAACTGACGGGGCGACGGGAAGGCGCTGTACTCGCTCAGGTACCTGCGGAACGCGTCGTAGTAGATCTCCTCGGGGGAGACCTCTTCGGACTCGGGGTAGTGCCCGGCATCCGGGTACTGCGCCGGGTCCTGCTCGTGGCGCGGGCCGGGGACGGAGCCGAGGGGGCGGGCGGGGTCCGGGGCCTCGGCGTACGCCGTCGGGTCGTAGGCGTTGCCGTACGTCTGCTGTGCCTGCTGTGCCTGCTGTGTCTGTGGCGCGGCGAACCACGGGCTCTCGTGCGAGCCGGGGCCCTCCTCCGGGGTGGCGTGCACCTCGTGCTCGTCCTCGGGCTCGTGCTCGTGGTCCAGGTCCGGGGCCTCCAGCCACTCCTCGTCGGGGTGGGGCTGCCCGTGCGTCCGCTCCGGGGCCTGCTCCTGCTGCTCCCGTACCGGCTGGGGCTGGGGCTGGGGCTGGGACGGGGACTGGGGCGGCAGTGCCCGGCGTTCCTGGGGCTGCGCCCCGATCTCCGGGGCCGGGGGCAGCAGCGCCGGCTCGATGCCGGCCGCGGCCAGGCCCGCGGCGGCCGTGTCCGCGAGCGGGACGCCGTACTTCGCGAGGCGCAGCGGCATCAGCGACTCGACGGGGGCCTTGCGGCGCCAGGCGCGCCCGTACCGGGCCTGGAGGCGTGCCTGGTAGATCAGGCGGTCCTGCTCCAGCTTGATGACCTGCTCGTACGAGCGCAGCTCCCACAGCTTCATGCGCCGCCACAGCTTGAACGTCGGCAGGGGCGAGAGCAGCCAGCGGGTCAGGCGTACGCCCTCCATGTGCTTGTCGGCCGTGATGTCGGCGATCCGGCCGACCGCGTGCCGCGCCGCCTCGACCGAGACCACGAAGAGGACCGGGATGACGGCGTGCATGCCGACGCCCAGCGGATCGGGCCAGGACGCCGCGCCGTTGAAGGCGATCGTCGCGGCGGTCAGCAGCCACGCCGTCTGGCGCAGGAGGGGGAACGGGATGCGCATCCAGGTCAGGAGGAGGTCCAGGGCCAGCAGGACGCAGATGCCCGCGTCGATGCCGATCGGGAAGACCAGCGAGAAGTCCCCGAAGCCCTTCTCCTCGGCGAGCTCGCGCACGGCGGCGTACGAGCCGGCGAAACCGATCGCGGCGATGACGACCGCTCCCGCGACGACGACACCGATCAATATGCGGTGCGTGCGTGTCAACTGCATCGCGGCCACCCGCGATCCCCTCCCGTTACGTCGAACTTGGCGGGGTCAGCCTGGCACATGCGTGCGGGGCCCGTTGCGGGGGTACGGGCGGAGCCCGGCCTCCGGGGGAGGGCCGGGCTCCGTGAGCTGCCGGAAATCAGCCGGTACGCGCCGGTTTCCCTTTTTCTGCCGAGTGCTACTTGTTCGCCGCGGCAACCGAGGCCACGGCCTCCTTGGCCGCCTTCTGGGCGTCCTCCAGCAGGTCGGAGGTCTTGGGGGACTTGGCGCCCTGGTAGCCGGCGCCGTTGTAGACGACGGTGGCGACGACGTTCTCCGTACGTGTCACGACCGTTGCGTACTTGAAGTCCGCGTCCGTCTTGCGCAGGTCGTACGTCACCACTGTCGCCTGGTCGCCGATGGAGGCGGCGGCCTTCGACTCGACCTTCTTCGCGCCGTCCGTCGCCTTCGCGCCGTCGACCTGCTTCGCGTAGTACTCCTCGGCCAGCTTGTCGCCGGGGCCGCGGGTCTGGTCGGAGTCGTAGCGCATGAAGGAGACGGAGAGCCAGCGGTACTGGGAGCCGTCGACGCCCTTGTTGTCCAGGCCGTTCCAGGAGCAACCACCGCGCGTGGACACGTCTTTGGACTTGTCGGCGGTACCGGACTCGTCCTTCGCCTCGGGCACCAGCGAGCCGACCGTCTTCTTCTTGATCGACTTGCAGGGCTCGGGCAGCTTCGAGAACACCGCGGGCTCGACGGTCGGCGTCGCCGACGCCGTGGGCGAGGCGCTGGCGGACGGGGACGCGTCCTTATCGCCTTCGGAGTCCGAGGAGCAGCCGGCGGCGACGAGCATCACCGGGACGGCTGCGCAGGCGAGTATGCGAGAGAGTCGCGGGGCTGATCGGTGCATGGTTCCTTCGCTCATGGGTCGGCTGATCGCTGGTTACTGGTCGCTGAACTGCTCGGCGAGTCTGCGGGCCAGGGCCCGCGTCTTCTCCTGCAGTTCCCTGCTGTCGGGGACATCGGTGGTCAGGGTGGGCTGCGCGCTGTACTGGACGGTCACGATGACGTTCGAGGTGCGGAACACCACGCTGACGGTACGGCGCTGGGTGGTCGAGCCGGAGCGGGTCAGGGCGTCGTCCAGGAAGGCGGCGTCGCCGAGGCCGGTGAGGACGCGGGGCTCAAGACCTTCGGGGGTCTGGGTGCCGGTGCCGGTGCCGGGCGTGGTGCCGTTCTCGCCGTCGGAGGCGTCGCTGCCGGGAGTCGGGGCGCCGGACTCGTCACCGGCCTGGTCGCCGGCCTCGTCACCGGCCTCGGAGGCGGGCGCGGTGGGGGATTCGCCGGCTCCGGGGGACGCGCTCGCTTCTCCCTCGCCGCCCTTCTCTCCGCCCGTGTCATTCTCCGCCGGGCGCTCGACGGGGGCCGGGAGGTCCGCCGCGGCCTCCTGCCTGGCGTACACCTCCTTCGCGCGGTCGTCGTCGCTGACGTCGGAGTCGTACGAGACGACCCGCTCGAAGTCGACCAGGAGCTGGTGCGTGGTGCCCGGGGAGTCCGCCTTCCAGTGGCAGCCGACGCGCCGGTCCGTGTCGTACGTGACGGCGGCGGTGCCCGCGTACACCTTCTTCTGCTGTTCCTCGGGGAGTGTGGCGGCGCCGGGGAGGAGGTTGCGGAGGGTGCCCCGGTCGACGGAGCCGCAGGGCTCGCGGAGCGTGCGGTACTTGCCGGGGGCGGCGACGGAGGTGGTGGTCTCGCCCGCCTTGGAGTCGGCGCTGGAGTCGTCGGTGCCGGAGCCGCCGGTACAGCCGGCGGCGAGCGCCGCGAGGAGCGCGACGCCGGGTACGTACGCCTTTCGCTGCACGGCCCAGGCTCCCTTCGATCAGAAATGCGGTTGCCGCGCGATGGCGGCCGATGGACACAATGTGTATCGCACGCGCTGGCCAAACGCCGGTCCGCTGTCTCTTTCGCGGTACTTGGTGCCAGATTTGCGTTTTCTTTATTTCGGGGGAATCGGGGAGTTATGTCGTACGTAGAGGTGCCGGGCGCGAAGGTTCCGATCCGGATGTGGGCGGATCCGGCCACGGTCGAGGGCGGCGCGATGCAGCAGCTCCAGAACGTCGCCACCCTGCCCTGGATCAAGGGCCTCGCCGTCATGCCGGACGTCCACTACGGCAAGGGCGCCACCGTCGGCTCGGTGATCGCGATGCACGGAGCGGTCTGTCCGGCCGCGGTCGGTGTGGACATCGGCTGCGGCATGTCGGCGGTGAAGACGTCACTGACGGCGAACGACCTTCCGGGCGACCTCTCGCGGCTCCGGTCGAAGATCGAGCAGGCGATTCCGGTGGGCCGGGGGATGCACGACAGTCCGGTCGACCCCGGGCGGCTGCACGGCTTCCCGACGGCGAAGTGGGACGACTTCTGGGGGCGGTTCGACGGCGTGGCCGATGCGGTCAAATTCCGTCAGGAGCGTGCCGCGAAGCAGATGGGGACCCTGGGGTCGGGGAATCACTTCATTGAGTTCTGCATCGATTCGGCCGATTCCGTGTGGCTGATGCTCCACTCCGGCTCGCGGAACATCGGGAAGGAGCTGGCCGAGTACCACATCGGCCAGGCCCAGAAGCTCCCGCACAACCAGGGGCTGATCGACCGCGACCTGGCGGTCTTCGTCTCGGACACTCCGCAGATGGCGGCGTACCGCAACGACCTCTTCTGGGCGCAGGAGTACGCGAAGCACAACCGCGCGATCATGATGGGGCTCTTCCAGGACGTGGTCCGCCGGGAGTTCAAGAAGGCCAGGGTGACCTTCGAGCCGGTCATCTCCTGTCACCACAACTACGTCAGCGAAGAGCGTTACGAGGGCCTGGACCTGCTGGTCACCCGCAAGGGGGCGATCCGGGCGGGCTCCGGTGACTTCGGGATCATCCCGGGCTCGATGGGCACGGGCTCGTACATCGTGAAGGGGCTGGGGAACGAGAAGTCGTTCAACTCGGCCTCGCACGGCGCCGGCCGGCGGATGAGCCGCAGCGCGGCGAAGCGGCGCTTCTCCGCGCAGGACCTGGCAGAGCAGACGCGGGGCGTGGAGTGCCGGAAGGACTCCGGTGTCGTGGACGAGATCCCGGCCGCGTACAAGCCGATCGAGCAGGTCATCGACCAGCAGCGGGACCTCGTCGAGGTCGTCGCGAAGCTGAAGCAGGTCATCTGCGTGAAGGGCTGACGACGCCCCGGGCGTGGAAAGGCGGAAGGCGGAAGGTGGGAGACGGAAGGCCCCGGCTGTGGTTGCCGGGGCCTTCCGCGCGTCCGGAAACCGGTGGAGGGGCCCGGGTGCGTGCTGGTAGCTTCGCCGGCATGTCCTGCCCTGAATCCGACAGAGGCTAGCCACCGGTCGTCCGGTGGCTGACCCTGGGCGCGCTGAAGCCGCCGGCCCGAGAGGCCGTGGGCGTGCTTCGCGCGGCTGTCGTCGCCGGATCACCGGGTCTGCGTGGACCGCCCCCCTCGTTTCGTTCTGTGCGTGCGGGCGTCCGTTTCTCACCGGTCTCACCGGTCTCACCGGTCTCACCGGTCTCACTGGTTGATCCGCCGACCGCTTCTGGGGTTCCTTCATGCCATTCGCTGTTTTCGTGCTCGGGCTGGCCGTCTTCGCCCAGGGCACATCGGAGTTCATGCTGTCCGGCCTGGTGTCGGACATCGCCGACGATCTGAACGTGTCCATTCCGGCCGCCGGGCTGCTGACCTCGGGGTTCGCGGTCGGGATGGTGATCGGGGCGCCCCTGATGGCGCTCTGGAGCCGGAAGTGGCCGCGACGACGGGCCCTGCTGGTCTTCCTGGGGGTCTTTGTCGCCGTCCATGTGATCGGCGCTGTCACTCCCAGCTACGGGGTGCTGCTCGCGACGCGGGTGGCCGGGGCGCTCGCGAACGCCGGGTTCTGGGCCGTCGCCCTGGTGGCCGCCGTCGGCATGGTCGCGCCCGGGGCCCGGGCGCGTGCCACGTCCGTCGTGGTCGGCGGGGTCACCGTCGCCTGCGTGGTGGGTGTGCCCGGTGGCGCGCTGCTGGGGGAGCAGTGGGGGTGGCGGTCGGCGTTCTGGGCGGTGGCCGTCCTGTCGCTGCCGGCTGTCCTCGCGATCGCGCGGACGATCCCGGACGAGCGGACCGGGGCCGGGGAGGTGAGCGCGCGGGAGGAGCTGCGGGTTCTGCGGGGGGCTCCGTTGCTGCTGACGCTGGTGACGATGGCGCTCGTACAGGGAGCCACGTTCTGCGCGTTCTCCTATGTGGAGCCGCTGGTCACGCATGTCACCGGGCTGGGGGCCCTGTGGGTGCCGGCCGTGCTCGCGCTCTTCGGGGTGGGCTCGTTCGTCGGTGTGACCGTCGCGGGACGGATCGCCGATGTGCGGCCGGACGCGCTGGTGGTGGCCGGTATGGCGTCACTCGCGCTCGGGTGGGCGGTGCTCGCGGTGGCTGCCGGGAGCCCGGTGGCGGCGATCGTGCTCGTAGGCGTGCAGGGAATGCTCGCGTTCGGTACCGGGACGGTGCTGATCTCACGGGTGTTCCGCCTGGCGGGGAAGGCGCCGACGCTGGCCGGGGCGTTCGCCACGGCGGCGTTCAACGTGGGCGGCGCGGCCGGTCCGTGGGCCGGCGGGCTCGCGATCGGGGCGGGGTTCGGTTTCCGTTCGCCGGTGTGGGTGAGCGCCGGATCGATGGTCCTCGCACTGGTCACCTTCGGGGTCCTGCTGCTGGTGGTGCGGCGACGGGACCGGGCCGCCGGGAACCGCTCGGACGGCGGGACCGGACGCGTGTCCTCCGGGGCCCGGGGGCGAGAGGCGGCGGGCGGGAAGGCGTGAGGAGGCGTCCTGCGCGCGGTGCGATTTCGGAATATGGCTTTCGTCTGTTTCGCCCGCTTCTGGGGGGTTACCCGGAGGTTGTCCCAGCCAGCACAAGAGCACACGGGGCGTGGCGCAGGTTTCGGCGTACCGAGCCGGGCGAGAGCGCGACAGCACGCGGTGGCGGAGTGGTCCCCACCCCCGATCCGTCCGCGGTCCGGCCCAGTCCGGCCTCTGCCGGTGTGCGGGGCCCTGCGCGTCCCCCGAAGAAGGTGGAATCCATGAGTGGTGTGTCCGCGAATGGCGGTGCCGGGCGTGTCCAGCAGGCCGGGCAGACAGCGAAGGACGAGGCGTCGGTCACGGCCGGCCAGGCCAAGCAGGCCGCGGGTGAGGTCGCGGGGTCGGTCGCGCAGCAGGCCAGGACAGTCACCGGCGAAGCCCGGCAGCAGGCCGGCACCGCGGTGCGTGACCTGCGGGGGCGCGTGAACGACGAGGTGCGGGGTCAGACCGAGCGCGCGGCGGGCACGGTGCGGCAGTGGGCGGACGATCTCGCCGGGCTGGCGCAGAACGCGCCTGGTAATTCCCCGGTGCGCGGCCTGGTGGAACAGGCGGCCGACGGTGGTCACCGCGCTGCCGACTACCTGGAGAAGAACGGTGTGGGCGGCGTGGCCGACAACGTCCGCAGCTTCGCCCGCCGCCGGCCCGGGGTGTTCCTGGGCGGAGCGGCGCTGGCGGGTCTGGCCGTCGGCAGGCTCGCCAAGGCAGGCAAGGCGGGCGGCAGCGGTACGGGGAGCGGCGGTACGACGGGCAGTGACGTCGTCGGCCAGGCCCCGCAGGTTCCCCCGGTGCAGCCGCCGCCCCCGGCCGACGGCACGCTGCCCCCGGCTGACGGCACGCTGCCCCCGGGCGACGGCACGCTGCCGCGGGCCGCCGGATGGGGCGATCTGCCCGGCACGCCCGGTACACCGGAGGTGTGAGATGTCGACGTATTCGCCGCAGGCCCCGCTGAAGCGGAGGCAACAGAGCCCGGTGGAAGAGAGGCCGGTGGTGGAGGACAGGTCGGTGGGAGAGCTGCTGTCCGAGGTCACCTCGGACGTGCAGCTGCTCTTCCGCAAGGAGATGGAGCTGGCCAAGCTCGAGATCCGTGAGGAGGCCACTAAGGCGGGCAAGGCCGCGGGGATGTACGGCGGAGCGGGATTCGCCGGATACATGGTGGCCCTCTTCGCATCACTGGCAGCCGTGTTCGGCCTGGCGAACGTGATGGACGGGGGCTGGGCCGCCCTGATCGTCACCGCGGTGTGGGCGGTGGTCGGTGCCGTCCTGTTCGTGATGGGGCGCGCCCGGATGCGGACCGTGTCACCGAAGCCGGAACAGACCGTGCAGACACTGAAGGAGGACGCGCAATGGGCACGTCACCCGACCAAGTAAGGGCCGACATCGAGATGACGCGGGAGAAGCTGTCCGGCGACGTCGACCGGCTGGCCGACCGTACGAGCCCGCGCCGGATGGCGCACCGCCGCACCCAGCGGGTCCGCGGTGCGGTGTCGGGGGTGCGGGAGCGGGTCATGGGCACCGCCTCGCACACCACGAGCCGGGCCCAGGAGCGTATGCAGCAGACCGCGGGGCAGGCCGCGGACACCGTGCGCCAGACGGCGGGCCAGGCGGGCGAAGCGGTCAGGAAGGCGCCCGAGGAGGCGATACGGCAGACGGAGGGCAACCCGCTGGCGGCCGGTCTGATCGCCTTCGGCGCGGGGCTGCTGGCCGGCTCGATGCTGCCGAGTACGCAGGCCGAGCAGCAGGCGGCCGCGCAGCTGTCGGACCGGGCCGGCGGGGCCGTCGAACCGGTCAAGCAGGCGGCGGCCGAGTCGGCGCAGCACCTGAAGGAGGACGCCACCCAGGTCGCGCAGCAGGCGGTGCAGGAAGTCAAGGAGACTGCCGCCGAGGCCGCTCGTACGACGAAGGAGCAGGCGCGTGACCAGGCGGGTCAGGTCACGGAGCAGGCTCGTCAGTCGGGCCAGACGGTCGCGGGCGAGGCCCGGGACCAGACCGGGCGGGGGTGAGCGGCCCACGGCGCGCTCTGTGGCGACGCGCTCTTCCCCGACGGCCCGCACCGGGACCCTGATTCCCGGTGCGGGCCGTTTTTCCGCCGGTGGTGCCGGTGGTGCCGGTGGTGTCCGGGCGGGGAGCCGTCGGCCGCGCGGGGACGGTCACAGTTCGCGGTGGACCTTGGTGTTGGAGGCCTGGGCGCGGGGGCGGACCACCAGGAGGTCGATGTTGACGTGGCTGGGGCGGGTGACCGCCCACGTGACGGTCTCGGCCACGTCGTCGGCGGTGAGGGGTTCGGCGACGCCCTCGTAGACCTTGGCGGCCTTGTCGGTGTCGCCCCGGAAGCGGGTGGTGGCGAACTCCTCGGTCTTGACCATGCCGGGCGCGATCTCGATCACGCGGACCGGGGTGCCGACGATCTCCAGGCGGAGGGTCTCGGCGAGGACGTGCGCGCCGTGCTTGGCCGCGACGTAACCACCGCCGTTCTCGTACGTGCCGTGGCCGGCCGTGGAGGAGAGGACGACCACCGTGCCGTCGCCGCTCGCGGTGAGGGCGGGGAGCAGGGCCTGGGTGAGGTTGAGGGTGCCGATGACGTTGGTCTCGTACATCCGGCGCCAGTCGGCGGGGTCGCTGGTGGCGACGGGGTCGGCGCCGAGCGCGCCGCCGGCGTTGTTGACGAGGAGGGCGAGGGTGCGGAAGGCGGTGGCGAACTCGTCGACCGCCGCACGGTCGGTGACGTCCAGCGCGTACGCCGTCGCCTGGTGGCCCGCGGCGGTGAGTTCGGCCTCCAGCGCCTCGATGCGGTCCTTGCGGCGGGCGGTGAGGACGACGCGGTAGCCGGCGGCGGCCAGCCGACGGGCGGTGGCGGCGCCGATTCCGCTGCTTGCTCCGGTGATGACGGCGATAGGCGTAGGCATGGTGTACAGGCTAGCGAGAGCGTGGTGCGTACATGATCAGGGCCATTCCGGCGAGGCAGACGAGGGCGCCGACGACGTCCCAGCGGTCGGGCCGGTAGCCGTCGGCGATCATGCCCCAGGCGAGGGAGCCGGCGACGAAGACCCCGCCGTACGCGGCGAGGATACGGCCGAATTCGCCCTCGGGCTGGAGGGTGGCGACGAAGCCGTACGCGCCGAGGGCGACGACTCCGGCGCCGATCCAGATCCAGCCGCGCCCGTGCCCCTGCCCGTGGCCCCCGCCGCGCACGCCCTGCCAGACGAGCCAGGCACCGCCGATCTCCAGGAGGGCGGCGAGGAGGAAGAGGGCGGCGGAGCGGGCGACGGTCATGCGCTCAGCGTGCCACGGGACGAGGGGCGGCCACTCCTTTGGGGCCATGGCACGTCAACGGCTGTTGGCATACATTCGTTGGCATGAGTGAAGCACCTGGCCCACCCCCACCCGCACCCGCACCTGTTCCCGCACCCGCGCCCGCTCCCGCGCCCCGCCGGTCCGACGCCACCAGGGCGGCGATCCTCGACGCCGCCCGCGAGCGGTTCGCGGCCGACGGGTACGAGCGCGCCACCATCCGCGCGATCGCGCGCGACGCCGGGATCGACCCGTCGATGGTGATGCGCTACTACGGCAACAAGGAGGGGCTGTTCGCCGCCGCGTCCGAGTTCGACCTGAGGCTGCCGGACCTGGGGGACGCGGCCGGGCCGGGCCGGCAGGTGGGCGCCGTCCTGGTCGGGCACTTCCTCGACCGCTGGGAGGAGGACGAGGTGCTGACCGCGCTGCTGCGGGTCGGTGTCACCAACGCAGCCGGGGCCGAGCGCATGCGGGCCGTCTTCCGGGAGCAGCTCGGTCCCGTCGTCGCCGCTGTCGGCCCGCACCCCGAGGAGGCGCCGGAGCGGGCCGCGCTGGTGGCCTCCCAGATACTCGGCATGGCGTTGGCGCGGTACGTGCTGCGGCTGCCGCCCGCCGTGGAGATGACGCGGCAGGAGGTCGTCGACTGGCTGGCGCCCACCGTGCAGCGGTACCTGACGGCGGAGCGGCCGTAGGCGGGCGGAGGCGGGCGGAGGCGTTTCTGACCCGTCGGCCGGCTGCGCGGCGACGAGCCGGACCGCCGGGGCGACGGACGGCCGGGGCGACGGACGGGGCGACGGACGGCCGGGCCGCCGGTTCGAGGGGGGACCGGGTCAGGAAGCCTGTGCCGCCGCGCCGCCGTAGGTGCGCAGGGCGTCCTCGACGATCGTCTGCAGGCGCGAGTGGTGGGCGCCGTTCCAGTAGACGCGCCGGCACTCCGTGCACTGGGCGAAGACGTCGTACGAGCGCTCGGTGCCGCCTTCGAGGAATTCGCTGACGGATTCCTTCGTGGCGCCCTCCAGGTCGCCGTTGCAGGCGACGCAGCGCGTCCACGGAGTGAGGGCGGGCGCGAACCGGCTGAGTACGTCGTCGAGCTGCTCATCGGGGCGGTCGCTGTAGACGTACGCGCCGGCCCACAGCTCGCGGCGCCGCAGCAGCCCCCGGTCCCGCGACAGCAGTACGCGCCGGTCGCGCGCCGAGTACGCCGCGAGGGCCGGGTCGCCGATGTCCTCGCTGAAGTACGCCGTGTCGATGCCCAGCAGCCGCAGCCGCCGCGCCAGCGTGCCGAGGTGGACGTCGAGGAGGAGACGCAGCGGCGCCCCCGGCACCCGCTGCGGCCGCCGCACCGCGCGCACGTCGACCTTCTCGCCCGCCGCCGGGATGTGCGAGGCCGGGACTTCGCGGCCGTCGACGAGCAGCTGCCCCGCTTCGGTGAGCGGGATGCCGAGCGACTCGACGACGTGGCCGAGCGACGAGGCGCCGTCGGTGGCCAGGGCCGTACGTCCGTCGCGCCGCTGCGCCGCGACGAAGAGGTGCAGCTCGGGGGCGACGCTGAGGTGGATCTCCGGTCCGTTCACGCCGCCAGCATGCCACTGGGGCGGACGCCTCATCCAGCGGCTTTCCGGCCGGTGGGGGCCGCCGGGGGCGGTCATGGCGCGGGGTTCACGGTGTTCGCGGGAGCTTTCGCAGGGCCCGCTTCCGCAGGGTCCGGCTCGCGGAGGATCCGGGTCAGGTCGGCCGGGGCGGCCACGAGGCGGACCGGCGTGCCCGCGTCGTCGAGCTCGGCGATGTGCCGGCTCCTGGGCGCGATGTCGCCGTCGCTGCCCCGGGCACGCCGCACGGCCATGACGGCGAGCCGTTCCACCGGTATCCGTTTCGCCGCGAACCGGCCCGGACCGGAGTGGGACGTCACCGCGGGCGGGCCGCCTCCGAGGACGACATGGGTGCCGAAGCCGTACGGGTTGTAGTCGGTGTGCTCCAGGAAGCGGGCGGCCAGGAACCCCTCCCTCTCCTCCCCGGCGGCCTCTTGGGCCGCCCCGGCCCCTCCATTCCCGCCTGTCTGTCCGATCCCTCCGACCTCTCCGGCCGCCCCGAGCCCCACGGAGAACCACAGGGCGCGCGCCCAGGGGGAACGGCAGATCACTTCACGGGCCTCGGTCATGCACGGAATGCTGCTCCCGGCAGGGCCGTACGTTCTTGTGCGCAATGCGGCAGCCTTCCGGCCGGCAACGCTGCCGACCGGGCGACTGGATAACCGCACGGCCGGGCACGCGGCGCGGACGACTGCCCGAGCGGGGAAGGGGAGGCGGCAACGGCGTTCAGGAAGAACATGGCTGTCGGGCCGTCAGGCTGTCAGGCCGTCAGATCCAGGCGCCAGTCGTTGCAGCGCATGATGCTTCCCGGCGGGAACTCGAAGTCGCACGGGCCGGCGAGCTCGAAACCCGCCTTCCTGCACAGGGCGTTCGACGCGGGATTGCCGACCGAGGGGAACGCGTGCAGGAAGCGGTGCCCGCCCTCCGCCCTCGCCGAAGCGATCGTCGCGGCGGCCGCCGCCGTCGCGACGCCCCGGCCCTGGAACTCGGGCAGTACGCTCCAGCCCGTTTCGTACACCGCCCCACCGTGCCAGGTCTGGCTCCAGAACCCGATCGTGCCGACCGCCCCGCCGTCCGGCAGCAGCACGACGCGGAACATCCGGCCGTTGTGCGTGCCGTCGCGGTTGACGTACCTCCGGTGCCGGGCGAGGACCTGCTCCTCGGTCTCCGGGCCCCCGACGTGTTCCGTCATCTCCGGCGCGTTGGCCCGCCGGAGCAGGCCGAGATCGCCCTCGGACCAGGGCTCCAGGCGTACGGTCGGCGGCATGGCCACAATCTAGCCCCGCCGCTCCGCCACCGGAGCGCGGTAGAGCTCTTCGATCTCCGCCCAGGACTCCCTGACGATGCCCTCGGCGATCGCCGTCAGGTCGGGCTCCACCGGCCGGGCGGCGCTCCGCGAGTGCCGTGGCGGGGCCGGGTGGCGCCGCCGCCACCAGCAGGAACACGCCGCGTAGATGCCGCTCGCGCACATCAGGACGGGTATGGCCAGGGCCGTCAGGACGTCGCCCACAGCGGGCCTCCTTCATGGGGGATCTCCCATGCATCGGCATCCGCCGACCGGTCCTGAAGGCCGTGCGCCGGACATGATGGGCCGATTCCGGTCGCCCGGTCGCCCGGTCGTACGGCCGGGGTGCGCTGCCGGGGAAGCGTCCGAGGAAGGCTTCTCCGTCAGCGTCCGAGGCCCGACTCCCAGGCCCAGGCGGCTATCTCGACCCTGTTGCGGACACCGAGTTTGCCCTGGACGTTGGTGAGATGAGTCTTCACGGTGCCCGCGCTGATGTGCAGGGCGGCGGCGATCTCCGCGTTGGTGTGCCCGCGGGAGACGAGGGCGGCGACCTCGGTCTCCCGCGGGGACAGGGGCGAGGGGCGGGCCGGAGCGGCTGCGGGGCGGACGAACCGCTGGAGCAGGCGGACGGTGATGGAGGGGCTGATGAGGGCCTCACCGGAGGCGGCGGAGCGGACGGCCTCGGCCAGCAGGCGAGGGCCCGCGTCCTTGAGGAGGAAGCCGCAGGCGCCGTGGTGCAGGGCCTGGTGGACGTACTCGTCGTCGTCGAAGGTCGTCACCATGACGACCTGCGGGGCGTGCGCGGCCCCGGGCCGGTGCAGGTGCCTCAGCGCCTCGATGCCGTTCAGCCGCGGCATGCGGATGTCCATGAGGACGACGTCGGGGCGGTGCTGTTCGGCCTGCTGGATCGCGGCGACCCCGTCGGCGGCCTGGGCGACGACCTCGATGCCGTCCTCGGCCGCCAGGATCATGGCCATGCCGGTGCGGACGATCGTCTGGTCGTCCGCGAGAAGGACACGGATGGTCATCGCAGTGCCTGTCGTAGGGGGAGCGGGAGATCGAGTGCGACGTGCCAGCCGGACTCCGGGGCGGGTCCTGCGGTCAGTGTGCCGCCGGCGGCGTCGGTGACCTCGCGCAGGCCGCGCAGTCCGTAGCCGGTGTCGTCGGACGGGCGCTGGTGTCCGTCGTCGGTGATCCGTACGGACACCCGGCGGCGGGAGACGTCCAGGTGCACCCGCACGGTGGTGCAGTCGCGGGCGTGTCTGCGGATGTTCGTCAGCGCTTCCATGACGACGCGTTCCACCAGGTGGGCGGCGTCCGCGGGGAGGGAGTCGGTCTGGCCGGTCTCGGTGAAGCGGACCCGGGCGCCGGGCAGCCGGCAGTCGGTGACGAGGGCGCGGACGGCGCCCGTGCCCGGTGCCCGTTTGTCCGGGACGATGTCCTCGCGCAGGGCGCCGACCATCTTCCGCATGGCGGTCAGCGCTTCCGCTCCGGTGGTCTCGATCAGTTCGAGGGCCTCGCCCACCGCCTGGGGCTTCTTGGCCGCGACGGCACGGGCACCCTGTGCCTGGACCACGATGCCCGATATGTGGTGGGCGACGAAGTCGTGCAGGTCCCGGGCGAAGCCGAGGCGCTGTTCGAGCCTGATCTGCTCCTCGCGCTGCCGGCGGGAGACGACGACCAGACGGCCGGTGAGGCCGGAGGCCAGGGCGCCGCTGGCCACCAGCGTCAGGACGAGTGCGACGACGCTGCTGCCCTCGTCCACCTCGATCACCAGCGGCCGCACGATGAGGGCGGTCATGAGCAGCGGCAGAGCGACGGCGGTGCCGGCCGGGGAGCCCCGCCGCGCCGTCACGTGCGTCAACACCATCAGGGCGGCCGGTTCCAAGAAGGTGTAGGCGTCCGAAGCCTGGCCCAGGGGTGAGCCGCTGCCCGCCGCCGCGCGCAGTCCGGCCGAGCAGGCCAGCGACACCAGGGCCGCTCCGCACGCCGCCCACGCCAGCATCGCGGGCGGCAGCGTGATCCCCACCGCCGGGAAGGCGACGGCCGCCGCCGCGGCCGTCGACAGGTACAGCAGGATTCCGGCGCCCTGGTGCTCCAGGGCGCCGGTGCCGAAGTCGATCAGCAGGGCCAGGCCGAGGACGCAGAGCAGCAAGGCGCCGCCGGCGAACCGGCCGACGGCCGCGGCGCGCGGTGAACTGAGCATGGTGGGCAATCTAGCCGCGCTCGCCCCCCGGCCCCCTCTGACGAAAGTCGTAGCCGTCCGCCGGGGAATGGGACTTTCAGGAGATCTGCCGGACCTGGTCCCGGAAGGAGGCTGGACCACGTCAGCGCCGCTCGTCCTGATCGAAGGAACAGCCCTCATGGACATCCGATACCAGGTGGACTCCGCGCCCGTTCTCGGCCCCGCGCTCCTCCTGTTCGCTGCCGGCACCGCCGTCCAGGTGTGGCGCGACGCGTGGAACACGCGCCGTGCCCTGCTGCAACTGGCCGCCGCCGTCTACGCCGCCGCCGTCCTCTCCCTGACGGTCTTCCCGCTGAACGTGACCTGGGGGGAGTACGCCAACCAGGCCCCCTGGACCGGTCAGATCAACTTCATCCCGCTGCTCACCGCGGACATCACCATCGTCCCCAACGTCATCATGATGGTGCCGGCCGGATTCCTGTTGCCCCTGTTGTTCCGGCAGGCCACCTCGGCCTCGCGGGCGGCCCTGATGACGGCGGCGGCCAGCCTGTCCGTGGAAGCAGCCCAGCTGCTGTCCTACATCGCCCTGAACAACGGCCGTTCCGTGGACGTCAACGACCTCCTCGCCAACACCCTCGGCGGACTCGTCGGCTACGTCCTGGTGGCCCTCGCCCTGCGCGCACCGGCTCTGCGCGGCCCCCTCCTCGCGGCCTCGCTGCCCCGCTCCGCTGCGCTCCAGGAAGACCGCCGGCGGGCCGCGACCGCCGACGCGCCCCGGCCTGTCCCGGTCGCGGCCCCCGTCATCCGTCCCTGCCCGCCGATGTCGTCGGCGGGCTGTTCGCCCTGGGCGGTCCGGACGGCAGCGGCATCTGGCCGTGG